>NZ_CAJXMA010000061.1:0-16615 GCF_913056445.1 uncultured Halovibrio sp. | reverse complement strand
GTGAGAACTGGAAGTACACGGAAGCCTGCAAAAAAGTGGCCCAGCCGCGCCGCTTCAACGCCAGTGTCACCGGCATCGACATCTCCGCCAACGCCCTGGCCTACGGCCAGTCCGCCGGCATCTACGACAACACCATCCAGGCTGACCTGAACACGCCGGATGCCGCGACCCAGGCGGAACTCGAAAAGACCATGAAGAACGCCAATATCCTGATCTCCACGGCGGCCCTGGTCTATCTCGAGCCCCACGCGGTGGAACGCCTGATGGATGAATTCGCCGCTGGCGACGACGAAGGCTACCTGCTGGTGAACTTCCTCAACCCCTTCGCACTGGAAGCGGCGGACGCCACCAAGCGCATCCTGCTCGAGCGCTTTGAGTTCGTCGGCAGCATGGCCTCACGCCACCGGCTCATGTCCGAGCTGGAGCGCTCCAACTACCCGGGCGAGGAATGGGCCCTGCTGGAAATCTGGGCGCTCAAGCGCCGCAAGTAATCCAGGTTACGGCGCCGCCTTCAGCAGTTGCCATGGGCGGTGCCAGACCGGCTGCCAGCCGGTCTGCCCTTCCCCCGCGCGCCACTCCGGCGCCAGCCAGAGATCCGCAATCGCCACCAGTTCCCCGCCGCCACTGAAAACCAACGGCAGGTGTGCCCGTTCCCAGGGCGGAATGCGCTGTTCCTGCAGCCACTTGCGCAACGGGCGATGGGGCTGGCCGGGACCGGGGCGGAATCGCTCACCGCCGGCGCGGGCCCGGATCCGGAAACGCTCACCCGCATTCACAGCCAGGCCGCTTCCCTCATATCGCTCGGCGGACAGCCGGGTTCCGAACCACTCCAGATCGTTGCCCACAGACCATTCAACCGCCGCATCCCGGCCCACCACGGGTAGATCCGGAACCAGCCAGAGCTGATCCCGGAAACGGCAGACCCGCCAGTCTTCCCCGCGCAGTTCCGGTTGACCGTCATCGGGCGCGTGGAGCAGTGCCTCCAGCCCGGACGCCAGGCGCCGTTCACCCGGAGGCTGGCAACCGCGGCGGATCAGCAGATGACGCAGCAACTGTTGGCGCCGGGGCCCGCTCAGCTGACCCAGTGCCTGGACACTGATGCCCTGCCCGCTGGCCGCGCTTACGGCATCGATGTCGGCCAGCTCCGAAAGCAGCTGCTCCGCTTGCCGGCAGTGCTCAGCGCTGCGGCCCATGCGCCGACCGCTTCGGGGCCAACGCGCTTCCAGGCGCGGCATGATCTCGTGGCGCAGGTAGTTGCGATCAAAGCGGGTATCCCCGTTGGAACTGTCCTCGCACCAGTCCAGCGCCCAGTCACGGGCCAGAGCCTCAATGCGCCGCCTTTCCATGCCCAGCAGGGGGCGTACGAGACGACCGCTGCCCAGTTCCCTTTCCGCTGGCATCCCGGCCAGCCCACGCACGCCACTGCCGCGCAACAGCCGCAGCAACACGGTCTCGGCCTGGTCGTCACCATGGTGTGCCATGAACAGGAGATCCCCTGGTTCCAACAGGGACTCAAAGCACTCATACCGGGCGTTTCTGGCCCGGGCCTCCAGATCCGGCTGCTCCGGATCAAGCGCCAGCCGCTCACTCACCAGCGGCACAGCCAGCGCGTCACAGACCCGCTCACAGTGCTGCTGCCACTGATCCGCGGACGCGTTCAGACCATGATGGAGATGAATGGCATGCAGATGGGCATTGTGGCGTGGCGCCAGCGCGGCCAGGCAGTAGAGAAGAAAGGTGGAATCGCAGCCGCCGCTGAGAGCAACCCACCAGCGACGGCTTTCCGGCAGGTTGTGAAAGGCCCCGTTCAGATCCTGGGGCCAGGCCTCCGGCGCCGGCGGTTCACTGCTTGCTGGCATCGTAGCGGGTCAGGCGCTCGTACCGCTGCTCGACCAGTTCGGAAATGGAGAGCTGTTCCAGTGCGTCCAGCTCCTCAACCAGGGCCTCCCGCAGGCTTGCGCCCATGGTGGACTGGTCGCGGTGGGCACCGCCCAGCGGCTCCGGAATGATCCGGTCGGAGACGCCCAGGGACTTGAGCCGGTCCGCGGTCACACCCATGGCCGCGGCCGCGTCCGCGGCGTGGTCGGCGCTCTTCCACAGGATGGACGCGCAGCCCTCAGGCGAGATGACGGCATAGGTGGAATACTGGAGCATGCAGAGCCGGTCACCGACGCCGATGGCCAGCGCGCCCCCTGAGCCGCCCTCACCGATGACGGTGCAGATGATGGGCGTCTGCAACCGGGACATCAGTGCCAGGTTATTGGCAATCGCCTCGCTCTGGCCGCGCTCCTCGGCACCAATGCCGGGATAGGCGCCGGGCGTGTCGATCAGTGTGATCAGCGGCAGCTGGAAGCGTTCGGCCATGCGCATGAGCCGGGCCGCCTTGCGGTAACCCTCGGGTTTGGGCATGCCGAAATTGCGGTGGACCTTATCCTTGATCTCACGCCCCTTCTGGTGACCGATGACCATCACCGGCCGGCCATCAAGCCGTGCCAGGCCACCCACAATGGCCGGGTCATCCGCAAAGCTGCGATCACCGTGGAGTTCATCGAAATCCGTGAACACTTCATCGATGTAGTCGAGGGTGTAGGGACGCTGGGGATGGCGCGCCAGCCGCGCGATGTCCCATGCCTTGAGGTCGCCGAATATGCTCTCGGTCAGGCTGATGCTCTTGTTGCGGAGCCTGTTGATCTCCTCCGAGATGTTGACGTCGGCATCATTGCCGACCAGACGGAGTTCCTCGATCTTGTCCTCGAGTTCGGCGATGGGCTGTTCGAAATCCAGGTATTGGGGGTTCATGGCGCTCCATCTGTTGTTTCTTGCAACCGTTTATTCATCGTATACCAAAGTCACGCGATCGTCGCCCAGCAGGTGGCGCAGGCTCAACAGAAGTTCGTCGTCCGGCTGCACCTGCCAGTCCTCACCCAGGCGGATCAGCGTGCTCGCATCCGGGCTGTAATAGGCCAGATTAACCGGGCAGCCGTTACCGCGATAGGGCCGCAACACTTCCTCCAGATGATCCAGGAAGCCGTTGGCGCACTGTGGCCGATCCACCGCAAGGCGGATGCCGTGGCTGTACTGGCGGCGGGCGGCATTGATGTCCATCACACCGTCCGCGGTCATCTTGAGCGATCCGCTGTAGTCATCGTAGCTGATGCGCCCTTCCAGGATCAGCACATTGTCCGCCTGCAGAAGATCCTTGTACTCCATGAAGGCGTCCGTGAACAGGGTCGCCTCAATGCGGGCGCTGCGATCGTCCAGGGTGACGAACGCCATGGGCTGGCCACGGCGGTTCTTCATGGTGCGCACCGCAACCACCAGGCCGGCAATCCGCTGGGTGCCTTTGCCCTGCTGCAGGTTGGCGATGGGCGTGGGCACGAAATGGCGGACCTCGCTCTCGTAGGCATCGAAGGGATGACCCGTCAGGTAGAGCCCCAGGGTTTCCTTCTCCGCCTGGAGGCGCTGCTTATCGCTCCACTCGCGCAGGTGGGCCACATCCGCGAAGGGATTCTCATCCCCGGTGGAGACCAGATCCTCACCGAACAGGTCGCCCATGCCGGCATTGGCATTGCGGCTGAGCTGGCCGGCCTGCTGGATGGCCTTGTCGATACTGGCCATCATCTTCGCCCGGCTCGGGCCCAGGTTATCCAGGGCGCCGGCGCGGATCAGTGCCTCGATGGCGCGCTTGTTGACCTTGCGCATCTCCACGCGTGCGCAGAAATCGAACATGTCGCGGAAGGCACCGTCTTCCTGGCGCGCCGCCGTGATGCTTTCAATGGGCCCTTCACCCAGGCCCTTGATCGCGCCAAGACCGTAGACCACCTGGCCATCATCATTGACGGTGAAGCTGAACTCACTGGTGTTCACGTCCGGCAGCACCAGATCCAGCCCCATGCGGCGGCATTCCTCGACCAGCGTGACCACCTTGTCGGTGTTCTGCATGTCCGCGGTCAGCACCGCCGCCATGAACTCCGCCGGGTAATGGGCTTTGAGCCACAGAGTCTGGTAGGAGACCAGCGCGTAGGCCGCCGAGTGCGACTTGTTGAAGCCGTAGCCGGCGAACTTTTCCACCAGATCGAAGATGTTGTCCGCCAGTTCCTTGCTGATGCCGTTGTTTTCGCAGCCTTCGAGAAACGCCTTCTTCTGCTTCTCCATCTCGGAGGCTTTCTTCTTGCCCATGGCGCGGCGCAGCAGGTCCGCCTGGCCAAGGGAGAAGCCCGCCATGACCTGGGCGATCTGCATCACCTGCTCCTGATAGAGGATGATGCCATGGGTGGGCTTAAGCACCGGCTTGAGGCCGTCGTACTGGAAATCCGGGTGCGGGTAGGCCTCGGGCTGGCGCCCGTGCTTGCGGTCGATGAAGTCATCCACCATACCGGACTGCAGCGGCCCGGGCCGGAACAGGGCCACCAGCGCGATCATGTCCTCAAGGCTGGCGGGCTCAAGACGCCGGATCAGGTCCTTCATGCCGCGTGATTCCAGCTGGAAGACCGCCGTGGTCTCGGCCTTCTTGAGCAGCTCAAAGGAGGGCTGATCGTCCAGTGGAATCTCGTCGATGTCGATATCCGCCTCGCCGCGCTCGCGCCGGCGACGGTTCACCATGGCCAGGGCCCAGTCGATGATGGTCAGGGTCCGCAGGCCGAGGAAGTCGAACTTGACCAGCCCGGCCTCCTCCACGTCGTTCTTGTCGAACTGGGTGACGACACTGCCGCCGTCTTCTTCACAATACAGCGGGGCGAAATCGGTCAGCTTGGTGGGCGCGATCACCACGCCGCCGGCGTGCTTGCCGGCGTTACGGCAGATGCCCTCTAGCTTCTTCGCCATCTCCCATATTTCCTGGGCTTCCTCGTCCTGCTCCAGGAACTCGCGCAGCGGCTCTTCTTCCTCATGGGCCCGTTCCAGGGTCATTCCCGGATCGAAGGGAATGAGCTTGGACATGCGGTCCGCCAGCCCGTAGGACTTGCCCTGGACCCGGGCGACGTCGCGCACCACGGCCTTGGCCGCCATGGTTCCGAACGTGATGATCTGAGAGACGGCATTCTTGCCGTAGCGCTCGGACACATAGTGGATGACCCGGTCGCGCCCTTCCATGCAGAAGTCCACGTCGAAGTCCGGCATGGACACACGCTCCGGATTGAGGAAGCGCTCAAACAGCAGATCGTACTGCATCGGGTCGATGTTGGTGATCAGCAGCGCGTAGGCCACCAGAGAGCCGGCACCCGAGCCACGCCCGGGCCCCACGGGCACCCCGTTGTCCTTGGCCCACTGGATGAAGTCCATCACGATCAGGAAGTAGCCCGGGAACCCCATCTGGTTGACGATGTTGAGCTCGAAGTCCAGGCGTTCGTAGTAGCGCGCCCGCTTCTCTTCATAGTTGGGATCCGTGCGGTCCAGGATGCGCTCAAGGCGCTTCTCAAGCCCCTCTTCCGAGACCTTGCGGAAGTACTCATCCATAGTCATCCCTTCCGGGATGGGGTACTGGGGCAGCGAGATCTCGCCCAGCTTGACCGGGACCGTGCACCGGCGCGCAATCTCAATGGTATTGTCGATCGCCTCCGGGATATCCTCGAACAGCTCGATCATCTCCTCCTGGGAACGGAGGTACTGCTGGTCGCTGAAGCGCCGCTCACGCCGGGGGTCATCCAGGGTCTTGCTCTCGCCGATACAGACCCGGGCCTCATGGGCCTCGAAGTCATCAGCCTCCAGGAAGTGGACGTCGTTGGTGGCCACTACCGGCAGTTCCAGCATCTGGGCCAGAGCCACCTGCCCGTGCACACAGTCCTCGTCATAGGGGCGGCCGGTGCGCTGGAGCTCAAAATAGAAGGCGCCGGGGAACAGGGCGGCCCAGTAGCGGGCCCGTTCCTCGGCCAGTTCCTGCTTGCCGGCCAGTATGGCCCGGCCGATGTCCCCGTCCCGGGCGCCGGAGAGCATGAGCAGGCCTTGCGCTCTCTGTTCGATCCACTCCCGCTCCACCAGTGGTATCCCGGTGGCCAGGCCATCGGTATAGCCCAGGGAGATGATCTCGGTCAGGTTGCCGAAGCCGGTCTGGTTGCGTGCCAGCAGGGTAATGCGGAAGGGTTTGTGCGGGTCCTCGGGATTGCGCAGCCAGATATCCGCGCCAATGATGGGCTTGATACCGGCGCTGGTGGTGCCCTCGTAGAACTTCACCAGCGAGCACATGTTGGACTGTTCGGTCAGCCCGATGGCGGGCATGCCCATTTCCGCCGCGCGCTCGATCAGTGGCTTGATCCGGATCAGGCCATCGACCAGCGAATACTCCGAATGGATACGAAGATGAACGAATGTACGCGACACAGGGCTACTCCATGACCTCGACCAGTTCCTCCCCGGTCTGCTCACCGAAGCGGGCCTCGACCACGTCCCCCTCCGGGTTGATCACAAAGGTAGCAGGAAGGGAGACCGGGTGCTCCCAGCCGTAATGGGCCTGGGGATCGTCAGTGACGACGGTGAACTCGATGCCCATGTCCTCCATGAGGGTGCGAAGAGGCTGACCTTCCACCTGATCGAAGTTCACGCCCAGAACCCGGACTCCGTCGCGCTGATCCAGCGCATTCAGTTCCGGGATCTCTTCGTAGCAGGGTTTGCACCATTCCGCCCAGTAGTTGACGAAGACCCACTGGCCCTCCAGCTCGCTGGTTCTGACCACGTCACCTTTGGCGGCGGCAAAATCGACGCTGCCACCCAGGCCACCGGGCATACCGTCACAGCCCGCAAGCGCGAGCAGCAGCACGACAACCGTCGCGCGCATGAGATGAATCACCGCCAACCTCCTGATAGAGTAACGGGCAAAGCCGGATAGAACATTGTAACGGCAAAACCGGCCTCCGTAATCCATACCCGCTGAAGTGAATCGCCCGTAATGACCGAGACCGCACGCCGCCATTCCGACCTGCCACTGGCCCACTGGGTCGGGCTGGCAAGCTTTTTCTCACTCATGGCCATACTGGCGCTGACTACCTTCTGGCCGGCGCCGGTGGAGGGGGCTTCCAAAACCGCCATCCTGGCTATCAAGCTCGTGCCACTGGTGATTTTTGTGCCCGGACTCCTGCGTGGCCGGAACATCACCTACATCTGGGCCTGTTTCATGATGATGATCTATTTCGCGCCCCTGTCGGTCAGCTCCTACCTCTACGGCTGGCCCCTGACGAGCGTGATCCCGCTTGTACTGACGCTGGTTTTTTTCGTGGCGGCCCTGTTCAAGCTGCGCCAGGACCCGCGCAACCCCGGCATCACCACGGGCTGATCATCCATGGCGAGAACCTCGAACCCCGAGCGTGACCAGCCACTGAGCCTGCCCCAGGTATGCGATGCCCTGGTGCAGGACGGGCGCATCTCCGAGGAGGAAGCCCGTGAGGTCCGCAACGCCAACCTGGGGTCGGATGCCCACAGGCACCCGCTGGAGATGATTGCCGACGCCCAGCTCCATGATGCCAATACCGGCAAGCTCCTGGACCTGGATGCCCTCACGCAGTGGCTGGCCCACTGGTCGGGGCTGGAATACGTGCACATCGACCCGCTCAAGGTGGATGTGCCCTCGGTGGCGGACGTGATGTCGTACGCCTACGCCCAGCGCAATGGCATCCTGGCCGTGAAAGTCACCCGCGATGAGGTCCAGGTGGCAACCGCCCAGCCGTTCCAGCGCGAATGGATCAGCAACCTGGAACACATCACCCGGCGGACGGTGACCCCCGTAGTGGCCAACCCGGCGTCCATCCGCCGCTTCACCGTGGAGTTCTACCAGCTGGCCAATTCCGTCAGCAAAGCGGGAGGCGAGGATGCCAGCAAACACGTCCAGAGCTTTGAGCAACTGCTCGACCTGGGCGAAGGCAAGGCGGACGCCAATGACCAGCACGTGGTCAGCATCGTCGACTGGCTGCTGCACTACGCCTTTGAGCAGCGCGCCAGCGATATCCACATCGAACCCCGCCGGGAGATGTCCCAGGTACGGTTCCGGATCGACGGCGTCCTGCACACCGTCTACGAATTCCCGATCAACGTGGGCATTGCCGTGCTCAGCCGGCTCAAGATCCTGGGCCGACTGAACGTGGCGGAAAAGCGTCGCCCCCAGGACGGTCGCATCAAGACACGCAAGCCGGATGAGAGCGAAGTGGAGCTGCGCATCGCGACCATGCCCACCGCCTTCGGCGAAAAGATGGTGCTGCGGATCTTCGACCCGGAGGTACTGCTCAAGCCCTTTGAGCAGATGGGCTTCTCGCGCGATGATCGCGAGCGCTGGCAGCGCATCACCGACAACCCCTACGGCATCATCCTGGTCACCGGTCCCACGGGTTCCGGCAAGACCACGACCCTCTACTCCACGCTGCGGCAGATGGCGTCGGACGATGTGAACATCTGCACCATCGAGGACCCCATCGAGATGGTGGAACCGGCGTTCAACCAGATGCAGGTCCAGCACGGCATCGATCTGACCTTCGCCCATGGCGTGCGCGCGCTCCTGCGCCAGGATCCGGACATCATCATGATCGGCGAGATCCGCGACCAGGAGACCGCGGACATGGCGGTTCAGGCCGCGCTGACCGGCCACCTGGTGCTCTCCACCCTGCATACCAACGATGCCCCCAGTGCCCTGACCCGGCTGCTCGAACTGGGACTGCCGAGCTACCTGATCCGGGCCACGGTCATCGGGGTCATGGCTCAGCGCCTGGTCAGGACCCTGTGCACCGGGTGTAAAACGGAAGGCAGCATCGATCCGGAAGCCTGGCGAACCCTTACCCGCCCCTGGAAAGCACCCACGCCGGAGCATCCCTGCGAGCCGGTCGGCTGCCTGCAGTGCCGCAACACCGGGTACCTGGGGCGGTCGGGGGTGTACGAGATCATGCCCGTGGAAGGCGCGGTTGAGGAACTGATCACGCCTGAATGCGACGTAAACCAGCTGCGCCGGGAAGCCTATAAGCAGGGCATGATGTCACTGCGCCTGTCCGGCGCCCAGAAAGTCGCTGCCGGGCTGACCACCATCGAGGAAGTCATGCGGGTCACCCCGGAAAGCCAGCGGTAGGAGCGAGCCCTGCTCGCGAGGGTATCGCCTGCAAGGCAGGCTCCTACAGGTGCAGGTTGTCATCACCCCTGTAGGAGCGCGCCTCGCGCGCGATGGCCCCGGCACAGCCGGGGCCCTTCATGGATCAGCCGAACAGCTTCACTGCCTGCTCCGCCACATGCTTACCCTGGAACCGGGCGATCGCCTTCTCGCGCTCGTCCGCCTGCCGGGAGCCGTCACCGCCTGCCAGCATGGTCGCCCCATAGGGGGTGCCGCCGCCGGGCTGGGAGATGTCGAAAAGCTCCCCCGTACCGTAGCCGATCGGCACAATGGTCATGCCGTGGTGGGCCAGGGTCACCCAGAAGGTGGTAATGGTCTGTTCCTCACCGCCACCGGTACCGGTTGAACCGAACACGCTGGCGAGCTTGCCGTGCAGGGCGCCCTTCGCCCAGAGCCCGCCAGTCTGGTCCATGAAGGTCCGCATCTGGCCGGCCATGTTGCCGAAGCGGGTGGGCGTGCCGAAAAGGACAGCATCGTAATCAGCCAGCTCGTTCGGGGTTGCCACCGGCGCCTGCTGATCGGCCTTGCCGCCAGCGTTTGCGAAGGCGTCGGAGTCCATGGTCTCCGGAACCCGCTTGACCGTCACCTCGGCGCCATCAACGCTGCCCGCGCCTTCCGCCACGGTGTTCGCGAAGTCTTCCATGTGACCATACATCGAATAGTAAAGAACCAGTACTTTCGCCATTTTCCATCTCCTGTGGTGTTGCGTGTGATCTGTTACTGCTGGTCAGACTAGCGCCCTGCCCGCCCCCATCAAAGCGGAACATTTCGAGCACCCTGTTCAAAATGACTGATGTCGCGATGCGGACTCCTGTCCGCACAACAACGGGGATTTCTCAAGTATCGCCATATGCAGCCGTTAATTGTTGTCACAGCGATATAAACAGGCGGACTCTTGATGATCCCGCCGCTATCATCTGCCGTAGTCGTCATGACCAGTCCTTCAAGAGGAAATGCCTGGATGAGTGAAGATTCCAGTAATGTCGTGGTCCTTGGTGCCCAGGTGGACATCTCCATGGCGGGCATGCTGTACCAGCAGCTCTCCAGTGCCCTGGATGCGGACGGTACTGCGATTCTGGATGGTACCGATACCGAAAGGGTCGATACCGCGGGCGTCCAGCTTCTGCTGGCATTCCGGCGACAGGCTGAAATGCAGGGGCGTGATTGGGAATGGCGTAACCGCCCGCGGTGCCTTGCCGAAGCGGAATCCCTTCTTGGCACCGAAACTGCGTGACTATTCTGAAACGCCGGCAAGCGGCAAGGAGTTGACGATGGCAAACATTCTCGCGGTGGATGATTCCGCCTCGATGCGGCAGATGGTCTCACACACACTCAAGCAGAACGGCCACAGCGTTGTGGATGCCCCTGACGGCAAGGCCGCACTGGACAAGGCCAAACAGCAGAAGTTCGACGCGGTCATCACCGACGTGAACATGCCGAACATGGATGGCATCACGCTGATCAAGGAGCTGCGCAAACTGCCCAACTACAGGTTCACGCCGCTTCTGCTGCTGACCACCGAGTCGGCCCCGGAAAAGAAACAGGAAGGCAAGGCGGCCGGCGCAACCGGCTGGCTGGTCAAACCCTTTGATCCGGAAAAACTGATGGGCGCCGTCCGCAAGGTTGTGCGGTAAGCACCGAATTCACCGGAATCACAGGCCGGAGTGGCTATGAGCATCGACATGAACCAGTTCCTGCAGACCTTCTTCGAAGAAAGCTTCGAGGGACTGGACGACATGGAAAACGGCCTGCTCAACATGACGGCCGGCGAACCGGACGTCGAACAGCTCAATGACATCTTCCGGGCGGCCCACTCGATCAAGGGCGGCGCGGGGACCTTCGGCCTGAACTCAGTCACCGATCTGACCCACAAGCTTGAAACCCTGCTGGACCGCCTGCGGGAAGGCGAAAGCGAGGTGACCACCGACGGGATCAACCTGCTTCTGGCGTCCGTGGACTGCCTGCGCTCCCTGCTCCAGGCAGAGCGTGATGGCACTGAAGCGGATCCCCAGCAGGCGGCCGACATCACCACCCGGCTGGCGGCCATGGTCGACGGCGACGATGACGACGGCAGCAGCAGCGACGGTAATGCTGGTGATGATGCTGGCAGCACCGCTGCGGCTGACGATGGCTCCGGCCCGGGCGGCGGCTGGCGGATCGGTTTTACACCCGAACCCCACCTGTTCATGACCGGCAACGACCCGCTGCGGCTGCTGGAGGAACTGAGCGAACTCGGTGAGATCCAGGTGAGCTGCGACAGCAGCAGTCTCCCCGCCCTGCCGGACCTTGACCCGGAACAGTGTGTTCTGAGCTGGACCATTGACCTGTATGGAGATGTCGAGCGGCAAGCCATTGAAGAGGTGTTCGAGTGGGTCGAGGATGACTGCGCCCTGACCATTGAGCCTCTGGAACCGGGCGGCGGGGATACCACCACCGCGGCCCCGGAACCCGAGGCGGCCAGCGCCGGAGAGCCGGCGGGCGACGACACGCAACAGAAGCCGGCACAGCAGAGCAGCGGCGGCAATGCCAGCACCAGCAGCTCCATCCGGGTGGACACGGGCAAGATCGACAACCTCATCGATATGGTCGGTGAACTGGTCATCACCCAGTCCATGCTCAACGAGCTGGGCGAGAACTTCACCATGGACAAACTGGAGAAGCTTCAGGACGGCCTGGCGCAGCTTGAGCGCAACACCCGCGAGTTGCAGGAAAACGTCATGCGCATCCGCATGGTGCCGATCAGCTTCGCCTACTCGCGCCTGCCGCGCATGGTCCATGACCTGATGCGCCAGCTGGGCAAGAAGGTGGACCTGCAGCTCAACGGCGAGGAGACCGAACTGGACAAGACGGTGATGGAGAAGATCATCGACCCGCTTGTCCACCTGGTCCGCAACGCCATGGATCACGGCATTGAGCCCCCGGAAAAACGCGCCGAGCTGGGCAAGCCCGAGACCGGCACCCTGGAGATGAACGCCTACCACAAGGGCGGCTACATCGTCATCGAGATCAACGATGACGGTGGCGGCATCAGCCGTGACCGGCTGCTCAACAAGGCCCGCGAGGCGGGGCTGGTGGAAAACGGTTCGGAACTCTCCGACGAGCAGGTCTTCGACTTCATCTTCCATCCCGGCCTGTCCACCCATGATGAGGCCACCGACGTCTCCGGTCGTGGCGTGGGCATGGACGTGGTCAAACGCAACATCAAGGCACTGGGCGGCAACATCACCGTCAACTCAACCCCCGGCAAGGGGACGCGCTTCGCCATCCACCTGCCGCTGACCCTGTCCATCCTCGACGGGCAGCTGTTCCGGGTGGGCGACCAGGTCTATGTGGTGCCGCTGATCTCGATCATGGAATCTCTGCAGATGCAGGGCGGCAAGATCAAGCGCATGGCCGGCACCTCCGAGCTCTATGAGTGGCGGGACGACTACATTCCCATCATCCGCCTGCGGGAGCTGTTCAACGAGGCCGGCGGGGGCGATCTGGAGAACGAGCTGATGGTGGTCGTGGAAGAAGACGACCGTTACGTCGGGCTCCACGTGGACGAACTCCTCGGCCAGCAGCAGGTCGTGATCAAGAGCCTCAAGAGTAATTACCGGCCGGTGACCGGCTTTGCCGGGGCAACCATCCTGGGCAATGGCACCGTGGCGCTGATCCTCGACATTGCCGGGCTTCTTGAGCTGGCCCAGGCACGCGACGAAGTGCTCACGAAGGGAGCCAATAACTGATGAGCGAATCCGCAAGCGACAAGACCAACAGCGTCGCTACCACCCAGCAGGATGCCGCACTCCAGGGCACCGTGGGCGACGGCGACCAGTATCTCACCTTCACGCTGGGGGATGAGGAATACGGTGTGGACATCCTCAGGGTCCAGGAGATCCGGGCCTGGGATACCGCCACCCCCATTCCCAACACCCCGCCCTACGTGAAGGGGGTCATCAACATGCGAGGCACCATCGTGCCGGTGGTGGACCTGCGCGAGCGTTTCGGCATGGAAACGCTGGAATACACCCAGTTCACCGTGGTGGTGCTGGTCAAGGTCATCCACGGCAACCGGGAGCGGATCATGGGTCTGATCGTGGATGCACTTTCCGAGGTCTATGGGATCAACGAAGACCAGCTCCGGCCACCGCCCGAGTTCGGCACCGTGATCCGGACGGACTTCATCCGCGGCCTCGCCACCATGGAGGACAAGATGGTGATCGTACTGGACGTGGACAGTCTGCTCGGCGAGGACGCCGGGGTGGGCGGGGACGGCGACTGACCCATGCGTGCTGTCGCGGTCCTGAACCAGAAAGGTGGTGTCGGCAAGACGACCACCAGCGTTCACCTCGCCCATGGTATGGCACGGCTGGGTGAATGGGTTCTGGGCATCGACATGGACCCGCAGGGGCACATGGGCACCAGCCTGGGCGCGGACAACCGCCTGCCCGGGCTCGACCGGGTGCTCCTGAACGAGGAGCGCCTGGTGGATCACCGCCAGAACGTTCGCGAACACCTGGATCTGACCTGTGCCGGCCCCGGACTGCGCAGCTTCGAGACACTGGACGAGGGCGGCCCGGAGCGCGGCTGGTGGCTGAACGAAGCGCTGTACGAACTGGAAACGGAAAGCGCCAGCGAGGCACCGGAATGGGTGATCATGGACTGCCCGCCCTCCTCCGGGCTGCTGGCCATGAACGCCCTGCTCGCCGCCGATGACCTGGTGATACCGGTGTCCTGCGATTTCCTGTCATTGCAGGGGCTGTCCACGCTGATGCAGACGCTTTCAAAGGTCGAGGAACGGATGCAGGGAGCCAGCCGCAAGTGGCTGGTCCTGACCCGCTTCCAGACCCGGCGGCGACTGTCGCGCGAGGTGCAGGAAACCCTGGTGAACCACTTCCCGGGGCAGCTGCTGCAGACGCCGATCCGGGAGAACGTAGCCCTGGCGGAAGCGCCGGGGTTCGGCAGAACGGTTTTTGAATACCAGGCCACCAGTAACGGCGCCGCCGACTACGCGGCCCTGGTGGAGGATCTGAGATTGGGGAGAGTGCGCTGATGGCCGAGAACAACCGCAGTAACCGCAACGGCGGCTCCGGGCGCCGTGGCGGAGGCCGGCGGCAGAAACTGGGCAATGATCCGCTGGCATGGATGGAAGACGGCGACGGAACACCCCCGGAGCCGGAACCTGAACCGGCCACCGGCCCCAGAGACGAACAGAAGACACAACAGACCGAGTCACGGGAGAGCAAGACCATGGCCAGCACCAACCAGAGTAACCAGGTCACCATTGACCCGGCGGAATACGAGGCCCTCCAGCGCACCAAGCTGGCCCTGCATACCGCGACCACGGCAATGATGACGACGGACCCAGAGGGCCGCATCGACTACCTCAACGAACGCATGCAGGACCTGCTGCGCGATTATGAGCGCGACCTCGCTGAAGAGAACCGGGGCTTTCGTGCCAAGGGACTGGAGGGCGAGGATCTGGTGGATACCTTCCCCCAGCTGCGTTCCATTGCCCGCCAGATGAACAAGGTCCGCAATGACGCCATCCACGAGACTGTGGACATCGGCCGGCTGCGCTTCGACATCGCTATTACCGGGGAAGAGAACGAGCGGGGCGAATTCCTGGGCAACACCATTGAATGGTTTGATAAGACCGAGGAGCGCGAGCGCGAGGAGAACGAGGAGCAGGTCCGCTCGGAACTCAAGGATATGATCAACCAGGTCCGTGAGGGGCGGCTCGACGAGCGGGTCGACACCGACGCCATGTCCGAGGGCTTCATCAAGGACCTGAGCGCGGACGTGAACAGGGTCGTGGACGCCGCCCAGCGGCCCACTCAGGAAGTGATCCGCGTCATGAAGAACCTCGCGGATGGCAACCTGCACGACAAGATGCAGGGCGAGTTCGAGGGCGACTTCGGTCGACTCCAGGAGGCGGTCAACGAAACCGTGGATGTGCTGCGCAACACGGTTGAACAGATCACCGATGCCACCGGCAACATCGACTCCGCGGCCAAGGAGATCGCCCAGGGCAACCAGGACCTGTCCCAGCGTACCGAGGAGCAGGCCAGTTCCCTGGAGGAAACCGCCTCATCGATGGAGGAGATCACCTCCACCGTGAAGCAGAATGCGGACAACGCCCAGGAATCCAACCAGCTGGCTACGGCGGCGCGCGAAAAAGCCGAGCGCGGTGGTGAGATCGCCCGCCAGGTGGTGGATGCCATGGGCGAGATCAAGAGTTCGTCCAGCGAGATCAATGACATCATCACGGTGATCGACGAGATCGCCTTCCAGACCAACCTGCTGGCCCTGAACGCGGCCGTCGAGGCAGCGCGTGCGGGCGAACACGGGCGCGGATTCGGCGTGGTGGCCGCCGAGGTCCGCAACCTGGCCCAGCGCAGCGCCTCCGCCGCCAAGGACATCAAGAAGCTGATCAAGGACTCCAGCGAGAAGGTCGAGCACGGCACCAAGCTGGTGGACGAATCCACCGAGACCCTTAACGAGATCATCAACTCGGTCCAGACGGTGACTGACAAGATCGCCGAGATCGCGGCGGCCAGCAACCAGCAGTCCTCCGGGATCGACGAGATCAACAAGGCCGTTTCCCAGCTGGATGAGGTCACCCAGCAGAACGCGGCCCTGGTGGAAGAAGCAGCGGCGGCCTCCGAGTCCCTGGATGAACAGACCACCTCACTGGTGGATCTGATGAGCTTCTTCGGCGACAGCGGCGCAGGCAGCCAGAAGGCGGCCAGCGGGAGCCGTGCCGGAGGCGGACAGCGCCAGAGCACCGGTGCGGGCAGCCGCAGCCAGGGTCAGCGTTCCACACTGGCCCAGCGTGGCAATAATGGTTCAGGCACGGGGGCCAGGTCCGCCCAGAGCAGTGCGGCGGGCGGAGCCAACACCGGCGCGACGGCCCGGAACACCGGACAGCAGGCAGAAGACGGCAATGATGACAGTGAATGGGAAGAGTTCTGAGCGGGAGTAGGCGATAGTGTCCCGGGAGCGGGAATTCCAGTTCACCCGTGGGGACTTTGAGTGGATCCGCGAGAAGGTGACTGGCGAAACCGGCATCCAGCTCAATCCCTCCAAGGACCAGATGGTGTATTCCCGGCTCGCCCGTCGCCTGAGAGCGCTGGGCCTGCCGGATTTCGCCTCCTACAGGAAGCTGCTGGAACAGGACAATGGCGAGGAGATGGGCCAGTTCGTTAACGCCCTGACCACCAACCTCACGGCCTTCTTCCGGGAATCCCACCACTTCGATCATCTGGCGGGGATCCTTCAGGAATGGGCCGGCGAGCCCATCAACATCTGGTCCGCAGGCTGTTCCACCGGCGAGGAAGCCTACTCCATCGCCATGACGGTGCTGGAGAATCTCAGCGCACAGGATGCCGAAAGGGTGACCATCACCGCCACCGACCTGGACAGCAGCGTGGTGGAACACGGCCGCCGGGGCATCTACGACGAGGGACGGCTTTCCGGTGTGCCCGCGCTGCTGAAGAAACGCTACTTCCTCCGGGGAACCGGCCGCAATGCCGGCAAGGCGAAGGGGAAGGAGCC
>NZ_CAJXMA010000060.1:0-17107 GCF_913056445.1 uncultured Halovibrio sp. | reverse complement strand
TCATCATGCCGTAGTTGACCACGGGGGAGCCGGCGGTCAGGCAGTTGGCCAGATGGTCGGTAGCGTCACCGCCCACGGCATCGATGCCCAGACGGATGTCGGCGCCGCCCGTGGCTTCCTTCACGCGTTTGTGGAGGTCGGGACCGTCCACCAGGGTGACGTCGCCGCCCTGGGCCGCAACACCGGCCACGGCGGATTCGCGCCGGACCACGTTAACGGTGTGCAGCCCCTTCTGGGCCGCCAGCCGGATCAGGTAGCCACCAACGCCCGAATTGGCGGCGTTCTGGATGACCCAGTCGCCTTCCTTCAGATCCACGAACTCCTGCAGCATGAGCAGGGCAGTGGGCGGATTGATGGTCATCATGCTGAGCTGCTTCGGGTCCGCGTCATTGGGCAGCGGTACCAGGTCCTTCGCCTCTGCCAGAACATGGCTGGACCAGGTCCCGGATCCCACCGGCAGAAGCACGGTCTGGCCCTGGTCGAGGCCGGAGACGCCCTCGCCGGCCTCGGCGACGCGGCCAACTCCCTCATTGCCGCCGACCGCCGGCAGCTCTGGCAGAATGCCGTAGTCGCCGGTCAGGGTAAGGACATCGGACGGGTTGATGGGCGCCGCCAGCACCTCTAGCAGCACCTGGCCACTGCCGGGTTTCGGGGTTTCTTCGGAAACGGCTTCAATAACGTCCTGGGGGACGGGGCCGCGACTGCTGTATTGCGCCTTGAGCATGGGGATGCTCCCTGCTGGTGTGTGTGTTGTTCAGCGTATTCCGTTGTACTCTCATGTAAAGCGCATGGATTGCCGACCGGGGTCACCAGTGGCATCTTCGACCAAGGTCGGACGCAAAATGGACGCGGGAAGCGTACAATGGGTCCCCGGAAACCGGAGCGAAGCCGGGTCTTTCGGTGATCCGCAAAGGCAGACTCGCCGGACGTCTATTATGATGGGGGCTGAGCAAGTTCCGATCCGAGCACCGAACACCGCCAAAGGAGTCCTCCGTGAAAGCATTCTTCCATCCCTCGCAGAACCGGCACCGTCCGCTGACCTACCTCACGCGCGGCAAGATGCGTCCGCCGCAGGAGATTCCAGAGCGCACGCCGGAGCTGCTCACGGGCTTGGAGAACGTGGGCATGCAGGTTGCGGAGCCTGTGGATCACGGCATGGCTCCCATCGGCGCGGTGCATGACCTCGGGTATCTGCGTTTCCTGGAGTCCGCGCACCGGCGCTGGCCGGAGGACTGGGGCGAGGAAGTGATGTCCAACATTTTCGTGCGCGCCCCTAACCACATGCACGGCATCCTGGCCGAATGCGCCCGCTACCAGGCGGACGGCAGCTGCCCCATCGGCGAGGGGACCTGGGAAGCGGCCTACTGGTCGGCCCAGAGTGCGCTTTCCGGGGCGGATGAACTGCTTGGTGGTGAGCAGCGCGCCTATGCCATGTCGCGCCCGCCGGGTCACCACGCGCGGCGCGACGCCGCCGGCGGCTTCTGCTACCTGAACAACGCGGCCATTGCCGCCCAGGCCCTGCGCAGCCGCTTCCAGCGCGTGGCCATTCTGGATCCGGACATGCATCACGGTCAGGGCATCCAGGAGATCTTCTACGACCGCGACGATGTGCTCTATATCTCCATCCATGGCGATACCACCAATTTCTACCCGGTGGTCAGCGGCCATGAGACCGAGCGCGGGGAAGGCGCGGGCTTCGGTTACAACATCAACATGCCCATGCCACACGGCTCCCCGGAGTCGACCTTCTTTGAGCGTCTGGAAGAGGCGCGCAGCGCCATCCGCCTGTTTGACGCGGACGTGCTGGTCGTCTCGCTCGGCTTTGACGTCTATCAGGACGACCCGCAGGCGAAAGTGGCCGTCTCGCAGAGCGGCTTCGAGCGCATGGGCGGGCTGATCAGCGAGCTGGGCCTGCCCACGCTCGTGGTCCAGGAAGGCGGCTACCACCTGGAGTCGCTGGCGGACAACGCAACGGCTTTCTTCACCGGGTTGAAGTGACGCCGCCCGGTGTCATCTACAAACGGGAGGCGCGCAATTGCCCTCCCGCCACAACGCTGAAGGACAGAGGCACTCATGACAGATAAACAGCCAACCATCACCTATACCGAGACCGACGAAGCACCTGCGCTGGCCACCTACTCCTTTCTGCCCATTGTCAGGGCCTTTGTCTCGCCCGCAGGCATCAAGGTCGAATCCTCCGACATCTCCCTTGCCTCCCGTATCCTTGCCCAGTTCCCCGATTACCTCCCGAAGGACAAGCAGGTTCCGGATTACCTGCAGCAGCTCGGGGAGCTGACCCAGGACCCGAATGCCAACATCATCAAGACGCCCAACATCAGCGCCTCCGTCCCGCAGCTTCGGGCGGCCGTCAAGGAGCTGCAGGAAAAAGGCTACCCGCTGCCGGAGTACCCGGAGAACCCCCAGACCGATGACGAGAAGGCCCTCAAGGACCGCTACGCCAAGGTGCTGGGAAGCAACGTGAACCCCGTACTGCGCCAGGGCAACTCCGACCGCCGTGCGTCCAACGCGGTCAAGGAGTACGCCAAGAAGCATCCGCACCGCATGGGCAAGTGGAGCCAGGCCTCGCGCACCCACGTGGCGCACATGCGCAAGGGCGACTTCTACCACAGTGAACAGTCGACCACCATGGAGAAAGCGGGCAATGTCCGCATCCAGCTGGAAGGCAAGGAAACCGGCAAGACCACGGTCCTCAAGGACAGCGTGCCGGTGCTGGAAGGCGAGGTCATCGACGGCATGTTCATGAGCGTGGCTCAGCTGCGCCAGTTCCTGGAAGAGGAGATCGAGGGGGCACGCCGTGCCGGCCTTCTGTTCTCGCTGCACGTGAAGGCGACGATGATGAAGGTCTCGCACCCGATCGTGTTCGGCCACGCCGTGACCGTCTACTTCAAGGACGTGTTCGAGAAGCACAGGGAACTGTTCGAGAAGATCGGGGTGAACCCGAACGATGGTATGAGCCACCTGTACCAGAAGATCCAGGACCTCTCTTTCTCCGAGCGTTCCGAGATCGAGGAGGACATCCGGGACTGCTTCATCAACCGCCCGGAGATGGCGATGGTCGACGCCGACCGGGGCATCTCCAACCTGCACACGCCCAGTGACGTGATCGTGGATGCCTCCATGCCCGCCATGATCCGCGATGGTGGCAAGATGTGGGGTACGGACGGCAAGCTCAAGGACACCAAGGCGGTCATCCCCGAGAGCACCTACGCCACCATCTACCAGGAAGTGATCAACTTCTGTAAGCACCACGATGCCTTCGATCCCAGCACCATCGGCACCGTGCCCAACGTGGGTCTGATGGCCCAGAAGGCCGAGGAATACGGCTCCCACGACAAGACCTTTGAGCTGCCGGAAGACGGCATCGTCCGCGTGGTGGACGACGACGGCAACACCGTCTTCGAGCACGAGGTTGAGAAAGGCGACATCTGGCGCATGTGCCAGACCAAGGACGAGCCGATCCGTGACTGGGTCCGCCTCGCGGTTGAACGTTCCCGCGCCAGTGGCATGCCGGCGGTGTTCTGGCTGGATCCGGAGCGGGCCCACGACGCCCAGCTCATCCAGAAGGTGGAACACTACCTCAAGGAGCACGATACCGAGGGTCTGGATATCCGCATCATGGGCTATGACCGGGCCATCCGCTGGACCATGGAGCGCATGGTCCGTGGCAAGGACACCATCTCGGTGACCGGCAACGTGCTGCGTGACTACCTCACGGACCTGTTCCCGATCATCGAGCTGGGCACCAGCGCCAAGATGCTCTCGGTGGTTCCGCTGCTCAAGGGCGGTGGCCTGTTCGAGACCGGTGCCGGTGGCTCCGCGCCGCGCCACGTGCAGCAGTTCCTGGAAGAGGATCACCTGCGCTGGGACTCCATGGGTGAGTTCATGGCCATGATGGTCTCCCTCGAGCACATGGGCGACAAGCAGGGCAATCCGCGTGCCGCGGTGCTGTCGCAGACCCTGGACCGGGCCACGGCCCGCTTCCTGGAGGAGGACCGCTCGCCCTCGCGCAAGTCTGGTGAGCTGGACAACCGGGGCAGCCACGTCTGGCTGGCGCGGTACTGGGCCGAGGAACTGGCGAACCAGGATGAGGACAAGGACCTGAAAGAGCACTTCCAGAAGATGTCGAAGAAGCTGGAAGACAACGCCGATCAGATCCTGCAGGAACTGATCGACATCCAGGGGCAGTCCGTGGACATTGATGGCTACTATTACCCGGATGCCCAGAAGATCAAGCAGGCCATGCGGCCCAGCGAGACCCTGAACGCCATCATCGACGAGTTCGTGGACTGATATGAGCGAAGTGTCCGTCCCCGAGACCATGGCGGCGATGCAGCTGATGGGCCACGGGGGTGTGGATCAGCTGCAGTACCGCACGGATGTAGCCACACCTCGCCCGGCACCGGGCGAGGTGCTGGTGAAGGTCAGTGCCACGGCCAAGAACAACACCGACCGTAAGGCCCGCGAGGGCCTGTACCCCACGAAGGACAAAGAGGAGGTGGCCTCGTTCGCCATGGGCGGCGAGCCCACGCTCACCTTTCCCCGTATCCAGGGGGCCGATGTGGCTGGCCGTGTTGTGGCCGTGGGCGAAGGAGTGAATGAGGGCCGCGTCGGTGAACGCGGCCTTCTTGATTTCAACTTCTATCCGGATGACCGCCGCGACATCAACCTGACGCCGGACTACTACGGTCACGGCGCCGATGGTGGTTTCGCCGAGTACATCGCGGTGCCCTCGGACCAGTTCCACCGGGTGGACAACCCGGAGCTGGCGGATGCCGAACTCGCGGCCCTGGGCATGTGTTCCTACCAGACGGCAGTGCACATGCTGAACGTGGCCGGTGTGACCGCGGGTGAGCGGGTCCTTGTGACCGGCGCCAGTGGCGGTGTGGGTACGGCCCTGATCCAGCTCTGTCGCATCATGGGCGCCATTCCCTATGCCCTCAGCCAGCAGGAGAAGGCTCCGGCGCTGAAGGAGCTGGGTGCCGAGGCGGTACTGGACCGTTCGGACATGGAGAGCTTCACGGACAGGGTTATGGCCGAGACCGGTGGCGAGCCCATCGACGCGGTCATGGACCTGGCCGGTGGCACGATGACTGACCGATTCATCGACACCATGATCACGGACATGACCCGCCGAAGCACCTATCCACGGCTCAGTATTGCCGGTGCCAGCGCCGGTAACGTCAGTGAGGTGCTGTGGACGCGGATCTACCTGTACCAGGTCCAGATTTTCGGGGTGTCCCACGGGACCCGCGAGGAGGCGGAGCAGCTGGTGGCCTGGATCCGGTCCGGGCAGCTGAAACCCGTCCTGCATGGGGCCTTCCGGCTTTCGGTGCTGCGTGAGGCGGAGGAATACTTCGTCAATCGCGGCAGTGGTTACCTGGGCAAGATCGTCATCGTTCCCGACAGCGAGTGGGACGCGCAGGGTGCGCCCTACGCCATTGAGGCCCAATCATGAGCAATGACCTGACCCTGCGGTTGATGGACACCCATGCCGGCGGGGACGTAAGCCGGATCGTGACCGGTGGTATCGCACCACTGCCCGGCAGTACCGTGCGCGAGCAGATGGAGTACCTGCAACGGGACGCGGACGGCCTGCGTAAGCTACTGCTGTTCGAGCCCTACGGGATCCCGGAGATGTCCGTGGACCTGCTGGTCCCGCCTGCGGACCCGCAGGCAGCGGCCGGCTACATCATCATGGAGGTAATGGGCTACCCCATCTACTCCGGCTCCAACACCATCTGCACCGCCACCGCCGTGCTCGAGCAGGGGATCGTTCCCAAGCAGGAGGGCACCCAGCGGTTCCAGCTGGAGGCGCCGGCGGGCCTGGTCCAGGTGGAAGCCCGGGTGGAGAACGGTGTGGTCGAGGCCATTACCTGTGAAGGGCTGCCCAGCTACATCGACAGCTACCGTCATACCATCCATGTGCCCTCACTGGGCGACGTCACCTACAGCGTGGCCTACAGTGGCGGTTTCTATGCGCTGGTGGACGCCACCGACCTGGGCTTTGACCTGACACTGGACGAAGAGGATGACCTCTCGGACTGCGCCCATCGCATCGTCGAGGCCATCCAGGCGGAGCGGGGCTTTTCCCATTACACCCTCGGGGACGTGGGGCCGTTGCCGTTCCTGCACTTCATGGGTCCGGTGGAGCAGGTGGCGGACAATTTCTACCGCTCCCGCTCCACCACCTATGTGCATCCGGGAGTGATCTGTCGCAGCACGACCGGCACTGGCACCTCTGCACGCCTGGCGCTGATGCACTACGAAGGCCGTATTCAGCCCGGTGACCGTCTTGAGACGGTCTCCCTGCGCGAGACCGGTTTCATCGGCAATTTCACCGGCGTCCACCAGGAAGGCCCGCACCAGGTGGTGGAGAACACCATCACCGGCAAGAGCTACGTGCTGGCCCACTCGGACATCGTGGTGAACTGTGATGACCCCATGGTCGAGTGCAGCGGGCTGCAGCACATCGTGTCGTCTTAGGTTCCGGTGGTCTGGGCGTTGCGGCGATAACTGCTGAACCGGCCCAGAACCTCCGCCATCCGATCATCATCCAGAAGCACCGGTTCGCCGATGGGCAGCAGCTGCCCGTAGCTGCGGGCCAGGTGCTCCACCTCCTGCGCCAGTTCCAGCGCCGCGGCCGGCGTGTCCGCCAGTGCCACCTGCCCATGGTTGGCCATCAGGCAGGCATCCCGGTCCGCGAGCCCCTGGGCCACGTGCTGCGCCAGCTCTTCTGTGCCGAAGGTGGCGTAGGGGATGCCGGGGATGTCCGTGCCACCGGCCACCGCAACCATGTAATGGAAGGGGGGAATGCGGCGGTGCAGACAGGCCAGGCTCATGGCCCAGGGAGAGTGCACGTGGATAACGGCACCGGCATCCGGGCGCTGGCGATAGATGGCGGCATGGAAAGAGGCCTCGCTGGAGGGTTTGAGAGGGCCGCGCCAGCGGCCATCCAGGTCGGTTTCCACCAGGTGTTCCGGCGTGATGTCGTCGAAATGGCATCCGGAGGCCGTGATCAGCATGCCATCGCCGCAACGGGCGCTGACATTGCCGGACCGCCCCTGATTGAGGCCCGTGGCGTTCATTGCCCGGGCTGTGTCTACAAGCTGTGCGTCCAGAGTCATGACGCATACTTTCCCTGATCGACCGGTGGCGTTCAAGAGCCGCGGGGAGCCTTTTCGGTATCCGGGTCATCCAGGCTGACAACGTAGACGTGATTGCGCCCGTGCTCCTTGGCGCCGTAGCAGGCCCGGTCGGCGGCCTCCATGACGGATTCCGGATCCCCGTGATGACTGCGGATTTCGGTAACGCCGATGGAAGCGCTCAGCCTGAAAGTGATACTGCCGGAGCTGAAGATGTGATCCGCGATCCGTTGCCGCAGTTCCTCGGCAAGGCGTTCGGCCACATCCACGGGGCAGTAGGTGAAGATGAGGGCAAACTCATCGCCACCCAGGCGGGCCAGGATATCGCCTTCGCGCAGCTGGGCGCGGATGATCCGGCACAGCTGGATGAGACAGTCATCCCCGGCCTGGTGGCCGTGGGTGTCATTGATCTCCTTGAAATAGTCCAGGTCCACAAAACACAGGGCATGGCGACTGCGTTCGTAACCGGTGTTCTCCAGGCAGATGGCCAGACGGTTGAGGAATTCCCGGCGGTTGATGGCCCCGGTCAGTGAGTCGTGGCTGGCCTCATAGCTGAGCTTCTCCACCTGGCTCCGGTGGTGGGAAATGTCGTCCACCACCACGATATAGTCCGCGATACGGCCGCGGTGGTCGCGTACCGCGCTGAAGGTGAATTCCAGCCAGAGTGGCGTACCGTCCTCCCGGGTCCAGGGTTCATCGCGGGTCAGAGTCCATGTGCCGTGACGCAGGACCCTGTGGCGCAGGCTCGGCATATCCAGGGCGGTTTCGCCTTCATTGAGCAGCAGAAGCTGGTCCAGCTGCATGCCTTCCAGGGAATCCTGGGGATAACCCAGGGTCTGGGCGAAGCGCTGGTTGGCCGAGCGGATGATGCCGGAAAGCGAAAGCCGGGCCATGCCCACGGCTGCGTGTTCCAGTGTGGTGCGCAGCTCATCCTCGGTCCGGGCCATGCGCCTTGCGGCACTGACGAACAGCATTGTCACCAGCACGCCGGCCAGCGCCAGAACCGTGGCCACGGTCAGCAGGAGGAGCCCGTTCAGGGTGCGGTCGATGCGGCCCAGGCTCGAGGAGAAGTCGGACTCCATGGCCACCAGCTCCTGGTTGATGCGGTCGACCTCGTCCCGGAGGTTGGGGTATTCGGCGCTGTCGATCTCGTCCTCCGACAGCAGCGTCAGGATCTCCTCGAGACGAAGGATATGCGGGTCCGCATCCCGCCAGATCTGCAGTGGGGAATGGAACAGGCTCGAATACCCCATGTAGCGGTACACGTTGATCAGGCGGGGAATGTCATCGGGATGGCTGCCTCCCTCCCGGAACATCTCGGCAGCGCGCTGGGCCTTCATGGGCGATGCGGTCATCGCCTGGCGTGCCTTGCGGTAGGCCAGCGGCGTTACCAGGCCCTCGCGGGCCTGGTTCAGGTGTGCCGGGTCGTCGGTCTCTGTGTATCGGTTCAGGTGGTAGACGGCGGCCTGCCGCCCCTTGGACCAGAGGCTTTCTCCGGTCGCGTAGGCGCGCACCCCGGTCTTGAACTCAATCAGGGCCGTGGCGGCCCCGAACGCCAGAACCAGCAGCAGGACGATAGAGCCCAGCCCTACCCGCATCAGGGTATGAGAAGACTGGGCCTGGTAGCCGCCGGACATCACCATTGCCAAACCTCCCTGTTGGTTTGGTCGCAAGCCTCAATTCAGCCTACTCCCGAATGGCTGTCAGCGCCGATTACAGAGTGTGAGCATCGTCACCATCCCTGTGACGGAATGTAGCGCAGAGACCGGCGGCTGGTTCAGGCGCCGGGATGGCGCAGCAGATCATGCAGGACGAGGCCGGCATCGATGCCGTCGTCCCCGAACTCGATGCCGTCATCCATGTCCAGCAGGGTGCCGGCACGCTGGCGGCGAAGCAGGTCATGGGCCCATTCCGGCGTGCGCGGGTCATCCTCCTCGCGGCGCAGATCCTCCATCAGCATCTCGGAGGCCTCGGGCGGCAGCCAGTGGAGAACAGGGCGGCGCTGTGCGCAGGCCAGGCGGTAGACGGCGGGGCCGGCGATCCTGTCCCAGCGCACCGGTTCAATGCGCACCCCCATGGCTTCCAGAAGGCGCCGGGCGCTGCGGGTCAGCCTGCTCTGCAGGATAAGGGTGTCCAGGCCAGCGGTTTCAGCGCTGGTGTGTATACCGGCGGTATGAACGGATTCGGGATTGGAATGGATGGTAGCTTCCAACACGGGCTTCTCCTTGAGTCTTTCAGAGGATTTTTGGAGAAGCCAACGCGGAGTCGAAACGGAGGGTAGGGGCACGGGATGGTAGTGGTGCAGTGCCCTTTCCGACCTTTCACCCTTGACGCGAAGGCTCCAGTCTCTGTTCCGAGGAGGTAATCGGGCTTAGTGGCGGAACCACCATACCGTTGCGCGACAGCCCCGGATTCTCACCGGAGTTCCCCTCGCTGCGGAACGCGACCAATGTAGGTCAGCAGGGCGACCCAAAGCAAGTGGTAGCGGAATGAATAAACGGCAATTGGTCGTGACTTTCAGTGCCGGAAGGCTCTGGGTAGGATAGGGGCGACATCCGTAAAGGGAGTAGTGTAATGCGCACAGGCAAGCAGTTCGCAGGCGTGTTTCTGGCAGGTGTGATGCTCGTGGCTGCCGGTTGCGCCAGTGTCGGCAAAGACTTTGCCACTCACAAGGTGGAAGAGATCAATGTCGGCGAGACGACCCGCTCGGACATTGAAGCCATGTTCGGCGATCCGTGGCGCACTGGTCTCGAAGACGGCAAGCGGACCTGGACCTATGCCAAGTACCGCTGGTCCGCCTTCCGTGAAGCGGAAACCACGGACCTGGTGGTGCGTTTCAACGAGGACGGCACGGTCGACTCCTACGTCTACAACACCACCCAGTAACCCTGAACGGGCCCAGACGGGCCCGTTACTGCTTCAGGGTATTCAGGACCGCTTTCGCGGTTTCCTCGGATGAGGCCGGATTCTGGCCGGTTACCAGTCTGCCGTCGCGGACCACGAACGAACTCCAGTCATCCCCGCAGCGGTAATCCGCGCCATTGGCCTCCAGCATGTCCTCCACCAGGAAGGGCACGACCTCGGAAAGACCCACTGCTTCCTCTTCGGTATTGGTGAAACCGGTTGCCTCCCGGCCCTTGACCAGCGGTTCGCCGTTCGCACCCTTAACGTGCCGGAAGACGCCAGGGGCGTGGCAGACAGCACCGATCACCTTGTCCTGGCTGGCGGCGTTCTCGATCAGACGGATGCTGTCGGCGTCCTCCGCCAGGTCCCAGAGCGGGCCGTGGCCGCCGGGGTAGAAGACGGCATCGAACCCATCGATCGACAGGTCCGAGAGTTTCTGTGTCGTCGCGAGCGCTGTTTTCGCGTCCTCATCCGTCTGGAAGCGGCGAGTGGTCTCGGTCTGGGCATCGTCCGCCTCGCTGTTGGGGTCAACCGGAGGCTGACCGCCCGCGGGGCTGGCCAGTGTCACCTCGGCTCCGGCATCGCGGAATGCGTAGTAGGGTGCCGTGAACTCTTCCAGCCAGAAACCGGTCTTGTGGCCGGTGTTGCCCATGTCGCTGTGCGATGTCAGGACCATCAGGATCTTCATGGGTTTCCCCCTGTCTGTTCGTGTGGGTGATCACGCTGTGGTGATGTACGGATCCCGTCAGTGGGATCGGGGCTGGCTACGGGCGGTTAATGGGCTATGCTCTCCCCGGACCCGGGTCCAAAGGAAGCCGGACACAGAAAAGGACGCCCAACCATGCTGATCATTCCGCTCCATAAAGCTGTTTCGCGGAAGAACTTTCCGCTCGTAACCCTGTTGCTGGTAATCCTGAATGGTGCCGTGTTCGCCATCTTTCAAGGTGGCGACACCAAAGTCATGCAGCAGGCGGCCTCGTACTATCAGGAGAGTGGCCTCGAGAAGCGGGAGTGGGCCTGGCTGGAGGAGTTCGTTCCCGGCTATGAAATGGAATTCCGCAACCAGATGGAACAGCTCGACAGGGCGGCGGAGAATGATGTGGCAGCCCGGCGCATCGCGCTTGCCCGCTCGCGCATGGTGGAATCCCATCCGGATTTCCTGCCGGCGCTGCGATCCGGCGACATCATTGACCCGGACAGCGACCGGTATGCCGACTGGCAGGCCGACAGGGCCGAGTTTGAACGGCTCATGGACCAGAGCTTTACGCGCCAGTACATGATGCACTATGACGATGTGGAGCCGGTGACCCTGCTCAGCCACATGTTCCTGCACGGTGGTGTGGGGCACCTGGTTGGTAACATGCTGTTCCTGTTGCTGCTGGGCATTCTGGTGGAAGGCGCGCTCGGGCCGGGTCTGTTCCTGGCGGCCTACCTGATGGCGGGGCTTGGAGGCTCGGCCCTGTCCCTGGCGGTCCACTGGGGCACACCAACCGGCATGCTCGGGGCGTCGGGCGCCATTGCTGGGCTCATGGGGCTGTTCACCGTCCTCTACGGGCGTCTCAGGGTGCGCTTCTTCTACTGGGTCTGGGTCTATTTCGATTATGTGCGTGCGCCCGCCATTGTGCTTCTGCCGGTATGGCTGGGCTGGGAGCTGCTGCAGTTCCTGCTGGCGGAGGGCAGCAATGTGGCCTATGAGGCCCATGCGGGCGGTATCGCCACCGGCGCCCTGATCGCCGCCGGTGTGCGGGCCCTGGGGTGGCAGCGTGATGGGTTCCTGCAGGAGGAGTCCCATCGCGAGGATGACCGGGAGGCACTGGAAGCGGCCCGGCAGGACCTGGCCGCCCTGAACGTGACGCGCGCCAAACACCGGCTCCGGCCCCTGCTGGAGCGTAACGCCGACGATACCGCCGTACTGGAGAGCTGGTATCACGCCTGTAAGATCCAGAAAGAGGACCCGGATCTGCACGACGCCGCCGGCCGCATCCTGGCCCTGCCCGGGGATAGCGCCGAGGAGCGTGCGCTGGTCATGGAAACCTTTGCGGATTACCGCCAGCGCGCCAACCTGAAGCTTACAGCCAGCCAGGTCACGGATCTGTGCTGCCGTCTGTTGCGCTGGGAGGCGCTGGAGGAGGGGGTGCTGCTACTGGACCGCTTGCTGCGGCTGAAGAAGACACCGGAGGAACTGCCCCGGGCCTGCCTGATCGCCGCTCAGCAGCTGCGGCGCCAGGGCCGGAGCGACGATGCCCGGCCCTACATGGAGGTCGTGCAGCGGCTGACCAGTGATCCGGCCATGATGCGGGCGCTGCGCCAGATCCAGGACTGAGCCCGCCCGGGCAGGGCGGGTCAGCTTGTCGCGATGCGTTCCGCCCGCTCTGCCAGTTCATCCACCCGTTCGCGCAGTTCATGGTCCGGGAAGTGCTTCTGGAGCTGGCGGAGGATCCTGAGTGCCTTCTGTTCATCACCCCGGCCCTCGAACAGCGCCTTGGCGCCGAGGAAGTAGTTTTCCGGCAGGTGGGGGTGCTTCGGGTTCTGCTTGCCGAAGGGGCTGGTCAGGCGGATGACCAGCTCATGGTGGTCGTACTGGTCCGCGAGGCGGGCCAGATCGCGCACCTGTTTCGGGTGTTCCGGCTGGAAGCTGGCATCAACGCGCAGCGCTTCCTCGGCGATGCTCATGGCTTTCTTGGGCTGCTCCAGCCCGTAGAGAAGGGTGGAGATGTATTCCCGGGAGTGGGCAAGCAGCTCATCCGTGCGGCCCTGGAGGCGCAGCAGTTTCCGGTAGCGCTCGTGCTCTTCCGGCTGGAGGCCGCTCTGGCGGAGCTCCTTCTGCAGGCGCTCAATCGCCTCGTCCACGCTGCCTTCCGCTACCAGGCCTTCCACCTCCTGGAGCAGTGGGCTGAGGTCTGGGTTGGCGGCACGGGCCCGGTCAGCGGCGGTGACCTCCTGTTCCACGCCCAGCATGTCATGGTGCTGGTAAACCAGGTAGCCCATCAGGTGAAAGGAGGCGATGAGAAAGTAGCCGCCAATCAGGAATACCCCGACATGGCCTGCCAGGCTGGGCCCGAACAGGCCCGCCACCAGGGATTCCGCCATGCCCTGACTGACCGAGAGCATGAACAGCAGCAGCGAGGCGATGAAGTAGGGAAAGCCCACCGAGCGCATGATGCCGACCCAGGTGCCCGGGTTGAGTGCCGACATCAGGCTGTTGCTCATGGCCAGGGTGATGATGGCCGCCGGCAGCGCCAGCACGATGAAAATGGCAGCAGCCGCGACCAGTGTCAGGGAGCCGGTGACAATCGCAATGCCGGTAACCGCGAACCCCAGGACCACGAAGAGCACGAAGGTTTTCACCAGCACCCAGCTGTTGCTCTTGCGCTGGATCTCGGGTGGATCCATCCAGCCCCGGGCAGTGGCCTCGAGCACGTCATAGGCGAATTTGTAGAGCACCACCCAGGCGGCGATCACCAGGATAAGGCCAAGAAGCGGGACCACCATCCCGATCAGGTAGAGTATGGCGGCGAGCCCGAGCGTGGTCAGGCAGGCGGTCTTGAAAGGGTAGCCGAAGATCTGTGGCAGACGTTCCCAGACCGGGGGTACCCGGCCGCTGTCCCTGGCAATTGAACTCATGGATCCTCCGTGGATATTCCTGATTTTGAGGGTATGCCCTGTCCGTACTGACCGACTGGGTCATCGAACGTTGATAGGAAGATAGAATGTCCGACGCTGGACGGCAAATCAGCCGGCGTCGAGTCGTTTCTCGAGCACCAGGAACCACAGATCGGCCACTCTGGGTTCGCCGAAGCGTGGGGACTCGGGGAATGGGGCGGTTTCGCCGGTGCGTGTGAACCCCAGGGATTCGTACCAGCGCAGCAGCTCTGAGCGCTGATGGAGGACACGGATGCGCAGTGTACGGCAGCCCAGGCGCGAACGGGCGGTCTGTTCCGCATCCGTGACCAGGCGCCGGCCAAGCCCCTCGCCCTGGTGCTCCGGTGCCACGGCAAGCATGCCCAGTTCCGCGGTGTTGGCGTCCAGGTGCTCAATCTGTTGGGTACCGACAAGGGTGTCGCCCTGCCATGCCAGCCGGAACAGGGACTCCGCCAGCAGTTCCCGGATCATCGGGGCATCGGTGCGCTGGCCGCCCAGAAGGTCGGCCTCCGTGGTCCAGCCCTGGCGGCTGATGTCGCCGCGGTAGGCGCTGTTCACGCGTTCGGCGATGGCCTCAGCGTCATCCGGGGTGGCATCGCGCAGTAGCGGTTCACTGGCACCGTTCAGAAGCTCATGGGCCCGTGAGAAATCCACGCCGCCGCTGAGTTCCCCGGGTTCATACCGGAAGCCGCAGCCGGAGCGGCGCATGGCCGGCTCGCGGATGGCACCCGGGCTGGGGCGTGTATCGTCCTCATCACTCATGGTCGCCTTTCTCCATCCGGTAATCCTGGCGTTATTATGGCCCGCCGGAGACGGGCTGCACAGGGCAGCGCTGTTTGGGCTGGCGTGGTAGGCTCCCGGGTCATCACTGGTTCTCCGGAGGAGTGCAACGTGCGAGGCAATCCATTCCGTGGCATGGGCTATCTGGGCGAGGGGTTCCGGCTGATCCGCCAGCCGGGACTGCGCCTGTTCGTGGTGCTGCCGCTGATCCTGAACATCGTCGTGTTCGGTGTGCTCATCTGGTTGCTGGGTGAGGGCTACGCCGTGATGGTGGACGCTGCCATGGGCTGGCTTCCGGACTGGGAGTGGCTCCAGGTTCTGGACTGGGTGTTCTGGATCCTCTACAGCCTGGTGATCCTTCTGTTGCTGGCCTATGGTTTTGTGATGGTGGCCAATCTTATCGGGTCGCCCTTCTACGGTTACCTCTCCGAACTGGTGGAGAAGGAAATCGCCGGGGAAACGCTGACACCGGACGACGGCTGGCTCCAGATCGTGAAGGACATTCCCCGTGCCCTGTATCGGGAGGTCCGGAAAATCGTCTACTACCTGCCCCGGGCACTGGTGCTGTTTGTGCTGGGGCTGATCCCGGTGGTGAACCTGCTGGCTGCGCTGCTCTGGTTCCTGTTCAACAGCTGGATGATGGTGTTGCAGTACGTGGATTACCCGGCGGACAACCACCGTGTTTCCTTCGATGGGCTGCGTAAGCGCGTGGCGACCCAGCGGCTGACGGCGCTGGGCTTCGGGGTGCCGGTGGCGGTTCTGGCCATGGTGCCGCTGGTCAACCTGGTGCTGGTGCCGGCCGCCGTGTGTGGCGCCACGGTGTACTGGACCCGGGAGATGCGGGATGCGGACCAGAGAGGAGCCGCCTAGGCATGGCGAGCGAGACCCGTTACCTGCTGTATTTCGGCGGCTTCTGGCTGGTGCTGATCGGGGGTGCCACCTGGTTCTTTGGCGGTATTACCGAGAGTCAGCGGAACCCGAACCAGACTCCTGAAACGGAAATGGTCAACGGTGTCCAGTCCATTGAGCTGGAGGCCAATCGGCAGGGTCACTATGTCGCGGGGGGCGGCATCAACGGGGCCGACGTGACCTTTATCCTGGACACCGGGGCAACCCGGGTGACCGTCTCGGACGCGATTGCCCAGCGGGCGGGGCTCGAGCGCGACAGTCGCGGCAGGGCACGTACTGCGGCCGGCACGGTCACGGTCTGGAGCACCACGATCCCGGAGCTGCGCCTCGGTGATATGCGCTTCCGGAATGTTCCGGGCACCATCAGCCCCTCCATGGACGACGACATGGCGCTGCTGGGCATGAGCGCCCTGGGGCAGGTGGACTTCTCCCAGCAGGACGGCGTCCTGACGCTGCGGCGCGCCGGCCCCTGACGACTCAGGGCGCCAGGAAGCCGTTCAGATGCTCCGCCACCGCCTCTGGCTGCTCCTCCTGCAGGAAGTGCCCGGCGGCCACCTCGCGCACCGTGATGGACTCGAAACAGTCCTCGATGTGGTTCAGGTATTCCGGCAGGATCACGTGGTCCTGGTTGCCATAGATGTAGAGCCCGGGCATCGGCCAGACATGATCGGCGAGGGTGGCCCAGCGTTTGGCGTCGTCATGGAAGGTGCGGTAGTAGTTGGCACTGGTGTGAGGCGTGCCGGGTATCCGGAAGGTGCGCACGTATTCGTTGAAGGCCTCTTCCGGGAAGGGCTCGCGATTGGCCAGTTTCAGGAAATAGCCCAGCCACTCGGTCTCCGCGCCCGGAATCATGGCCTCGGGGAGCCCTTTCGTCTGCATGAAGTGCTGATACCAGTACTGGGCACCGCCTGAGCCGCGAACCTTCTCGATCACCTCCTGATTGCCGCGCAGATTGTTGATGATGGCAATGTTCAGGATGACCATCCGCTGCACGCGCTCCGGCTCCGCCAGGGCCATTTCCTGGGCCACCACGCCGCCCCAGTCGTGCCCCACCAGCTGGAACCCTTCGATGCCAAGTGCATCCAGTAGGGCGATCACGTCCCGGGCGAGGTTCTGCTTGCGGTAGTGTTCCGCGCCTTCCGTGCGCTCGCTGTCACCCAGACCGCGCAGGTCCGGGGCAATCACTCTCAGGCCGGGCTTCAGGTGGTCACTGATCGCAGCCCAGCACCAGGAACTCTCAGGCCAGCCGTGGATCATGACGACCGGGGTTCCGGCGGGGTCGCCGCCTTCACGCCAGGTGAAACGGCCGCGTTCGGTATCAATGGACCGTGCAGGGCTCAGTGACATGGGTCTCCCTCCTTGGCATGGATCAGAAGAAAAAGAGGATGGACTGGCCGATCACCACGGTGAACAGCAGCGAGGCCAGGGTCCCGATCAGGACGTATTCCGCGAATTCGCGCTCCTCCAGCTGGCGGAACCGGGCAAAGCCCTTGGCAGCCAGTATGAGCGCGATCACGTTGTAGTTCTGGGCGAAGACCACCACCAGGTAGATGAGCCAGCGTTCCAGCATGCCGATCACGCGGCCGGCGTTGTACTCGCGGTCGTCCACGGTGTCCGGCTCGCCGTGGCTGGAGGTGGTGGGCTCCATCTGGAAGCGGTGGAGCAGGGCCCGGATGGCGAGGTTGGTCTCGTTCGCCACCAGCAGGAAG
>NZ_CAJXMA010000059.1:0-17231 GCF_913056445.1 uncultured Halovibrio sp. | reverse complement strand
GTGCAGGGTGATCTCGGTGGCAGACAGGTCCTCGTCACTGAGACCATGGCCGGGCATGGGGTCAATGAAGGCCAGGGCCTGGCGTTCATCCAGGGCTGTGGCCCTGGAAACCCGGGAGACCAGGGTCATGACCAGGATATTGAGGCCCAGGCTCCAGACCACGCCATGGGTCAGGGGATCGAGGAAGTTCCCGAGACCCAGGAGGTTCTGCGGTTGCAGCCACCCCAGCCCCAGGGGCCCCTGGGTCAGCCAGCCATTGTCCGACTGGATGAGGACCGGCAGCAGCAGGGTATAGAGCCAGGTCAGCGTGCCCGTGAGCAGGCCGAGCAGGACACCGTTACGGTGGGCGCCGCGCCAGTAGAGCCCCGCCACCAGTGCCGGCATGAGCTGGGCGCAGGAGGTGAAGGCCAGCAGGCCCATGTAGGACAGCCCCTCGGTGAAGCGGGCCGCCTGCTCCAGTATCCACCCCAGCAGCAGGATGCCCAGGATCGAGGCCTGGCGCACCTGGCGCAGCACCGCCCCCAGATCACTGCGTGGGCGGTCCAGGCGCTCCCGTATGCGCAGATACACCGGCATGAAGAGCTCGTTGGAGATCATCAGCGACAGGGCGATGGTGGCCACCAGCACCATGGCGGTGGCGGCCGACATGGCGCCCACAAAGGCCACCGCGGTCAGCCAGGAGTGGCCGGTGATCGCCGGAAGGGCAAGCACATAGCTGTCTCCGGGGATGGCCATGCCGGCCAGGTGATGGCGGGCCGCCTCCACCAGGGGCAGCACCATAATGGCGAACAGTGCCAGATAGAGCGGGAACATCCAGCGTGCGCAGCGGGCCGAGGCCTCGTCATGGTATTCCACCACCAGGACATGGAACTGGCGTGGCAGGCAGACGATGGCGAGGGCGCTCACCAGGAGCTGGGTGTAGAAACCGGCATCACCGAAGGTGGAGAACGAGAATGGCGACGCCTCGCCCAGAGGCCGCATATCGGTCTCACCGGCCAGCAGCCAGATCGCGAAGCCGCCCAGCAGGATAAAGGCCAGCAGCTTGACCGCGGACTCTGCCGCCACCACGGCCAGAAGGCCCCGGTGGCGATTGGCGCCATCGATGATGCGGGTCCCGAAAGTGATCGCGAACCAGGCCAGAAAGAGGGCGGCGAAGAAGCTGACGTTGTTGCCCAGGGCGAAGGGCACCTGCCAGTCGGAGATGTTCGCCGAGCTCCAGGCCAGGGCAATGCCGCGCAGCTGCAGGGCGATGTAGGGCAGGGTGCCGATCAGCGCGACCATGGTCACGAGTGCCGCCAGCTTCTGGTCCTTGCCGAAGCGTGATCCGATGAAATCCGCGATGGAGGTCACCCGGTTGCGGCTGCCGGCCAGCAGAAGACGCCGGATGAAGGGCCAGGCGAAGACGAACATCAGGATGGGGCCGAGGTAGATCGGCAGGAAGGTCCAGCCGCTGTCCGCCGCATTGCCCACGGCACCGAGGAAGGTCCAGGAACTGCAGTAGACGCCCAGCGACATCCCGTAGAGCAGGCCCCGCATGCGCTTCGGCCAGCCGCCGGTGCGCTCGGCCAGCCACGCCAGGGCCACAAGGATCAGTGCATACAGGCCGCCGAAAAGGATCAGCTCGTTACTCGCCATGATCTCCCTGGGTCAGAATGGGCAGACGGACACTATGGCACAGGATGTCCAGTCATGCTGGCGTAGCCTTCCCGGAAGGTCGGGAACAGGAAGCGGTACCCCGCCTCCCGCAACCGGCTGCTGTCCACACGCTTGGAGCCGACACGGCTGTCGCGCCGGGCATCGGGCCGGACCGGATCACAGCTCATGGTCTCCCGCACCCAGGCAACCACGTCGCCCAGCCGGGCCGGTTCGCAGTCACTGGCCAGGTAGCAGTCCGCGAGGTCGCCGCCGTCCAGCGTCCGGTTGACCAGGTGGCAGAGCGCACCCACCGCGTCGTCTTCGTGGATGCGGTTGGTATAGCCGCTGTCCGGTTCGGGGGCGATGCTGCCATCGCGCATGCGCGAGAGCATGCCGTCCCGGTCGTTGCCGTAGATGCCGGAAAAACGCACCACTGTGCCGGGGATCGGGCTCTCCCCGAGGCGCTGCTCAGCAGCGAGCAGAGCAGAACCGTTGTAGCGCGGCGGCTCCGTGGGGCTGGTTTCATCCACCCATTCCCCCTGGTGCTGGCCATAGACCGCGGTGGAGGAGATGAAGAACACCCGTCGTGGTGGCCTGCTTGCGGCTTCCAGAACGGTCATGAGGTTGCTGGTGCCCTGCACAAAGGTCCGGTGGTAGCCCGTCTCGTCGTACTGGTCCGGTGTCAGGCAGATGATGGCGACGTCCACCTCCGGAACCCGCTCGCCCAGGCTGTCCGGGTCCAGCAGATCCCCCTGGATGGGCGTCAGGGGCAGGGGTACACGGCTGGCCTGACGCCTCAGACCGAATACCTGATGATGCTCGGCAAGGGCGGCGCCGATGCGCTGGCCGAGCCGGCCGCAGCCGGCCATGAGGATTCGTGCATCGCGCATTGCGCTGTCTCCGCTCATTTCATATGCTGCAATAGAAAAATTTAATCATCACCGGCCCGGGAGTGGCCATGACCCTTACCGAACTTCGCTACATCGTCACCCTGGCGCGGGAGAAGCACTTCGGCCATGCGGCGGAACGCTGCCACGTCAGCCAGCCTACACTCAGCGTGGCCGTTAGAAAACTCGAGGATGAACTGGGTATTGCGCTTTTCGAGCGCAGCAAGAACAGTATCCAGGTCACCGAGATCGGCCAGCGCATTGTGGAGCAGGCCCAGCGCGTTCTGGACCAGGCCGGTGTGATCCATGATCTGGCCGAGGACGGCAAGAACCAGCTCAGTTCGCCGCTCAAGGTCGGTGCCATCTACACCATCGGCCCCTACCTGTTCCCCCAGCTTATGCCGAGCCTGCGGGAAGAAGCCCCGGAGATGTCCCTTTTCATTGAGGAAGGCTATACCGGGGATCTGCGTCGCAAGCTCCGCCACTCAGAGCTGGATGCCATCATTGTGGCGCTCCCGTTCGAGGAACCCGAGGTGGTCACCTTGCCCCTCTATGATGAACCATTCGTTGTGCTGATGCCTTCGGATCACTCTCTGGCGGAATGCGAGCACATCGACAGCAGCCAGCTTGCGGACCAGCCCCTGCTGCTGCTTGGCCCCGGTCACTGCTTCCGGGATCAGGTGCTGGAGTCCGTCCCGGAGCTGATCGACACCATCAACCAGCGCCGCGAGACCGCCGGCGGGGTGGTGACCGAGGGCAGCTCCCTGGAGACCATCCGCCACATGGTGGCCTCCGGTCTGGGGATTACGGTGCTGCCGCTGTCGGCGGCCACCGCCATGAACTATCAGCCGGAACTGCTGGCCGTGCGGCCCTTTGTGGATCCGGTGCCTTCGCGGACCGTGGCGCTGGCCTGGCGGGTGACCTTCCCGCGACCCAAGGCGATCGATGCACTGGCCCACGCCGTGGCCCAGTGCCGTGACAGCAGTACCACCCAGGCGGCCTGTGGGCTGAGCCTGCGCGCACCCACCCGGGGCTGATTATGGCGGATCCGGCCACAGTGGATGTGACCGTGCTCAAGGGGGTTGGCAGTAAACTGGCCGCCACCCTTGAGCGTCTGGGGATCACCAGCCTTCAGGACCTGTTGTTCCACCTGCCCCTGCGCTACGAGGATCGCACCCGTGTGCTGCCCATGGGCCAGCTTCGGGTGGGGGATTCCGGGGTGGTGGAAGGTGAGGTGGTGAGTGCGGACGTGGTGCAGGGGCGGCGCCGCAGCCTCCAGGTGACCCTCCGTGACCGCAGCGGTTTCGTGGCCCTGCGCTTTTTCCATTTCAGTGCCGCCCAGCAGCGCCAGTTCGCCCCGGGCACCCGCGTGCGCTGCTTTGGCGAGATCCGCCCCGGACGGGCCGGGCTCGAGATCTACCATCCCGAATACCAGACCAACCCGGGGCCGTTGCCCACCGGCGACGAGGCCACGCTCACCCCGGTCTACCCGCTCACCGAGGGCATCCAGCAGCCCCGGCTGCGGCGCCTGTGCGAGCAGGCGGTGGCCATGCTGGAACGCCACCCGGTGCGCGAATGGTTGCCGGAATCCGTGCTCGGCGAGTACCAGCTACCGGAGATCAACCAGGCCCTGCGGATGCTGCACCAGCCACCGGCGAGTGCGGACCTGGCCGCCCTGATGGAGCAGCGCCATCCGGCCCGTGACCGGCTGGTGATGGAAGAACTGCTGGCCCATCATCTGAGCCTGCTGAAACTCCGCGCCCAGGTTCAGTCCTGGCAGGCTTTGGCGCTCAACACCGGTGATGGCCGCCTGGTTTCCGGGTTCCTCGATGCCCTGCCATTCGAGCTCACCGGCGCGCAGCGGCGCGTGACCGAAGAGGTCAGCCACGACCTGGCCCAGCCGGTGCCCATGCTGCGCCTGGTCCAGGGCGATGTGGGCTCGGGCAAGACGGTGGTGGCCGCCGTGGCCGCGCTGCAGGCCATCGAAGCCGGCGCCCAGGTGGCGTTGATGGCGCCCACCGAAATCCTGGCTGAACAGCATTACCTGAGCTTCCGTGAGTGGCTGGCGCCCCTGGGCATTGAGCCGGGCTGGCTCTCGGGTAAGAGCCGCTCAAAACAGAAACAGGCTGTCCTGGCGCAGCTGGCCAGTGGCGAGTGCCCGCTGGTGATCGGCACCCACGCGCTCTTCCAGGAGGAGGTGGTGTTCAACCGGTTGGCGCTGGCGGTCATCGACGAGCAGCACCGCTTCGGCGTCCACCAGCGCCTGGCCCTGCGGGAGAAGGGCGCCAATGCGGAGACGGTGCCCCACCAACTGATCATGACTGCCACCCCCATTCCCCGCACCCTGGCCATGAGCGCCTACGCGGATCTGGACACGTCCGTGATCGATGAACTGCCGCCGGGTCGCCAGCCCATCGAGACCATCGCCCTGCCGGACTCGCGCCGGGGCGATGTGGTGGAGCGGGTACGCACGGCCTGCGCCAAGGGCCGCCAGGCGTACTGGGTCTGCACCCTGATCGAGGAATCCGAGGCCCTGCAGTGCCAGGCTGCCGAAGACACCGCGCAGCAGCTCCAGGCGGAGCTGTCGGAGCTGACCGTGGGGCTGGTGCACGGGCGCATGAAGGCGGCGGAGAAAGCGGAGGTGATGGAGGCCTTCAAGGAAGGGCGGATCGACCTTCTGGTGGCCACCACCGTGATCGAGGTGGGCGTGGATGTGCCCGAGGCCACGCTCATCATCATCGAGAATCCGGAGCGTCTGGGGCTGGCCCAGCTCCACCAGCTGCGTGGCCGCGTCGGGCGTGGCGAGCGGGCAAGCTACTGCGTCCTGCTCTATCACCCGCCGCTGTCGGACACCGCCAAGTCCCGCCTGCAGGCCCTGCGCGAGACCCAGGACGGCTTTGCCATCGCCCAGCGCGACCTGGAAATCCGCGGTCCGGGCGAGGTTCTGGGCACCCGTCAGACCGGGCTGATGGGGTTCCGTCTCGCGGACTGGGAGCAGGACGCCGGCTGGCTCGAGGAAGTGCACCGGATCGGACCCCGGTTGCTGCCGGAACCGGAACGGGTGGCCGCACTGATCGATCGATGGCTGGGGGAGCGTATCCGGTACGGGGATGTCTGAGGTATCCTTCAGGGACGGATACAGAAAGCAGTAATCCCGGCCCCTGAAAAACGCTTGATATGGACAGGACGTACCGATGACCACACCGCGACACCTGGAGGCCTTCCTCCGCACCGACGAGGGCGGGCTTACGCCGGAAAGCCTTAACAGCAGGGAGCCCGCTGCCGAACCACGCATCCGGACAGCGGTGCTGGCTGATGCTCTGGGCCGGGTCCAGGCCTTTTTCCGCGACGACAGCCTGCTCGACATCGACAACCTGAACCAGGCGCTGGCGCGGGAGCTGCGGGGGCTGCCCCTGCGCGAAATGGGGCGCCTGCGCCAGAAGTACCAGGTTCGCCAGATTCCGCCCCTGCCGGCAATGACCCATTTTGAGACGGCCGTGGACAACCGGATCGCTGAACTCGAGCAGGCACGCTTCTACAGCGGTCAGGGGGAAGAGGATCTGGCGCTGGCCATGGATGACTACAGGCGACTGCTCAATGGCGCGCGCTGGCTGGCCATCTCCCGCCCGCTAACGGACATCGCGGTCAACCATCTGTCACCGGAACAGGACGAGGTCCAGCTGCGCGAGGCGCTGCACAGCTTCACCGGGCTGCGCATCAAGCAGCGCCTGGACGACACCCTTGAGATCCCGCCGCTGCCGGAGACGGCCCAGCGCATCCTGCACCTGCGCATGAAGCCCAACGCCGAGATCGGGGATCTGGCGGATATTGTGGAGAACGACCCAAGCCTCGCGGCCCAGGTGGTGAGTTGGGCCTCGTCTTCATTCTATGCGTCGCATACGCCGGTGAATTCCATCTACGATGCCATCCAGAGAGTGCTCGGGTTTGATCTGGTGATGAACCTGGCCATGGGCCTGTCCCTGGGGCGTACACTCAAACAGCCCACGGATCAGCCCGAGGGGTTCATCGGCTACTGGACCCAGGCCATCTGGATGGCCCAGGCGGTGAGCGTGATCATCAGCTGCATGCCCAGGCGCGAGCGGCCCACTTTCGGCCTGACCTATCTGTCGGGGCTGCTGCACAACTTCGGCTACCTGGTCCTGGCCCATGTCTTTCCACCGCATTTCTCGCTGATCTGCCGTTACACCGAAGTGAACGCCCATGTGCCCCATGAACTGGTGGAGCATCATCTGATTGGCATTACGCGTGAGCAGATCGGCGGTGTGCTGATGGATCTGTGGAACATGCCGGAAGAGGTGGTCACTGCAATCCGCCACCAGAAGAACCCGGATTACGCGGGTGAGCATTCAGCCTACGCCAACGCACTCTACCTCGCGCGGGCGCTGCTGGTGGAGCGCGGGGTGCGCCTGGGGCCGGAGCTCCCGGTTCCGGAGGCCCTCTATGAACGCCTCAATGTGGCGCCCGGCCGGGTGGCCGAGGAAATGGACATCCTGGTGGAGAACAGTGATTCAGTCGCCAGTATGGCGGGTATGCTGAGCTGAGCGGCGCGCCTGTTTGTCCGCATACATGGCCTCGTCGGCACGCGCCAGCACCACGTCCGCATCCGCCACGTCTCCGGCCCGCCAGGTCACGACGCCGACGCTGGGGCCGCCGTACTCCAGAGTGGTGCTTTCCAGTTCGTAGGTGCCACGGGTGCCCGCGCGCAGCCGCTCACTGATCACGCTGCGTTCGTGCGCGGGGTCGCCGCCCGCGCCCGGCTTGCCAACGAACACGAACTCGTCACCCCCGTAGCGCGCCACCATGTCGCCCATGCGGGAAAGGTTGCGCAGCTGCACCGCGAACTGGCGCAGGAATTCATCACCGACCTCGTGGCCATGGGTGTCATTGATCCGCTTGAAACCGTCCAGGTCGATGAAGGCAACGTGAACGGCACCGTCAACGCGCTGCGCCTGGGCGAGCAGCCGTTCGTGTTCCTGGATCAGATAGCGCCGGTTGGGCAGGCCCGTGAGGGTGTCGTGCAGGGCGTTATGCTTGAGTTCGAGATTGGCCGCCTCCAGGCGGGCGTGGTCCAGGAGCCGATTCGCCAGCAGTGACAGCGCATTGGCAACGCTGTTCAGAAGCTGGCGCTCATCCGGTGAACGGTTCAGGTCGTGGGCGGAGAGGATCAGGATGGCAGCTTCGGCTTTCTCGTCCGACGTGATCACCAGAAGGGCGGCATCGCCATCCTCGGGAAGCGCCTCACGGCGGCGCTGCTCGCGGACCCATTGCATGTCCTCCGGAGGGAATATCAGGTGTTCGTGGTCACTGTGCAGCATGCCCTCGAGGTGCTCGGGATTGGCCTCCATCAGGGCATCCGCCAGCCGGGTCGCTTCCGGGTCCTTCTCGCCCAGGGTCCGGGCGTGGCCGTCATCCCTCAGGTACAGCGGAATCACTCTCTCCCACAGGTGCGAGTGTTCGAGTCTGGCCGCTACTGCGGCCACGGCGTCATGAAGCCGGGAGGCGGACAGGCACAGCCGGCTCACCTCCGAGATCAGCCCCATGCGCTGCATCTGTTGCTCGGCCTCAAGCGCCTGGTGGCGGACGCTGAGAGCATGTTCCTCGCGGGTGATCTGGTGGGCAATGAGGTCCGCGCAGAGCCTCAGCGTGGCAAGGCTGGTTTCCGCTACCTCCACGCGCCGGGCGCTGGCCCCGCAGAGGGTGCCCAGGAGCCCGTCATCCAGCCGGCGCACGGGCACCGTGACGTAGGTCTGGATCCCCAGCTTGCGGGCCGCCTGGGAGTCGCCCCAGGTATTGGGCACATCCTGGGTGAGCAGGCGGTTTTCGCTCAGGGCGCGTCGGCACAGGGTGTCCTGCCAGGGGACGCGAAGGCCCTCGGTGAGCGTGAGCGCGCCCGTATTACGGGCGTAGATGATCTCCTGGGAGTCATCCTCGGGCCGGTACATGGTCAGGTAGACCGAGTCCAGTTCTGTTGCCTGCTGGATCAGGTCCAGCATGGGCCTCACGAGCCCTTCAAGCGAAACCGCTGAAGAGACGGAGTGCGCCAGCTGGGAGAGGGAAGTTTCCATCAGCGTCCCATCCCTAGAAATGTGCTTTCTGCAAGCATAGGTCAGTTAGGGCGGGGTGTCATGGATGCAGTGTTGAACGGCCCGGGTCCACAGTACGGGGCTCCCCGGAGGAGGCGGCCACGCTGCCGTCGAAGCGGTAGTAGCGGATCGCCAGCGCGGCCTCATGGATGGCCTCGGCGTGCTCCGCCTCAAGCGCGAACCGTTCCTGGTCCAGGCGCTGTATGAGCTTGGGGTCGGCCTGTTTGCGTGCCTCGTGGGTGGGCATGTGTTCCGTCTTCTCGTAGATGGTCTGGAAGACGCTGTAGGGACTGTGGTTCAGCAGCTCCGGCTCCACATGATCCAGAAGCCCCTTGATGCGGATGCAGCCCTCGGAGGGCTCAACCTGCTCCTGTTCGAGCGTCATGGCGAGAATGCGGATGCTCTCGATCATGCTCTCGCGGCGCTCGGCCTGCAGCGCCTGGGTGCGCTCAAGCGCGCGCTGGTGCTGGCGCAGGCGACGCCCCTTACGGAGGATGTACAGGCTCAGGCCGGCTATGGCGATGAGGCCGGCAATGATGAGCATCCATTGCATATTCTGGGGCATGATGACTCCTGGTGATCAGTGGCTGTTATGGCCGGCTGTGCCGTCCGGGGCCCGGATGTCCAGCTGGGCCTCACGGGTTTCGCCGTTGCGGAATTCGAGGGTCAGCGACCTTGTGTCGCCTTCGGTCAGTGGCTCATCCAGCCCCTTGATCATGAGATGGAGGCCCATGGGCGCGAGTTCAACCGCCGCGCCCGGCTCCAGTGTCAGCCCCTCGGGCAGGGCCTGCATCCGCATCTGGCCGTCCACCTCCCGGGATTCGTGGATCTCGACGCTGTCCGCCCAGTCCGCTGTTCCGCCGGTCAGGGTGCGGGCCTGTTCGCCGTCGTTGTGCAGTGTCATGTAACCGGCGCCCCGGTCGATCCCGGGCGGGGTGGCGCGGGCCCAGGGGGTCTCGATGCGGATCTCCGCGGAGGCGGCGCTGGCGCCCGCCGCCAGCATCAATACCAGAAACGCGAGCATACCGTTACTGTAGGAGCGAGCCTCGCTCGCGATACTTTCGGACCGACTATGCGACGGGTATCCGTTGTGATCGCGAGCAGGGCTCGCTCCTACGGTGTTCAGCAGTGATGTCATTGTTCAGGCTCCAAAGTGCCAGTCCGGCGGCTGCCGGCAGATCTGTTCAAACTGTGCCGCCTGCATGGGGCGGGCGAACCAGAATCCCTGGGCCAGCTCGCATCCCAGCTCCAGAAGGGTCCGCGCCTGATCGGGCGCCTCGATGCCTTCCGCCACCACGGCGCATCCGAAATTATGGGCCATGGCGATGACGGTGCGAACCAGGTTCTGGTCCTGCTGGTGTTCGCCCATGGCGTTGATGAAGGCGCGGTCGATCTTGAGCGTGCTCACCGGCAGGTCCTTGAGGTAGGCCAGGGAGGAGTAGCCGGTGCCGAAATCATCAATGGCAACGCTCACCCCGGCATCGGCCAGCTGCTTCAGCTGCCGGCGGGCCTGCTCCACATCCTCCATCAGGCCGGACTCGGTGACCTCGACTTCCAGGCAGTGGCTGGGCAGGCCGTGTTCCGTCAGCAGTGCCAGGATCTCCTCGGCCAGGTCCGGGCGCGTCAGCTGGCGCGCCGCCACATTCACCGCCATACGGCAGTCGCCACCGGTGAGGCCGGCCCGGTACCACTGGGCGGTCTGGCGGATGGTCTCCTCCAGCACCCAGCGCCCCAGGGTCAGGATCTCACCACTGCCTTCGGCCAGGGGGATGAAATCGCCGGGCGAGACCTGACCCAGGCGCGGATTGTACCAGCGCAGCAGGGTCTCGGCACCGGCGAGGGCGCCCGTGGCGAGATTGATCTTGGGCTGGAACATCAGTGACAGTTCATGGTTGCTGACCGCATTGCGCAGCTCGTGCTCAATCTCGCCGCGTCGGCGCAGGCTCTGCTCCAGGCTGGCATCAAACTGGCGGATGGCGGTGCCATCGTGCCGCGGCAGTGCCAGGGCCGCGTAGCGCACGAGCTGCTCGGCGTCGTTGCCGTCCCGGTCGCTGCGGCTCATGCCGATGCGCAGGCCTGTGTTGAGGCGCAGGTCACCGATCTGGAAAGTGCGGGTCAGCTCCTCAACCACGGCGACCAGGTCCTGTTCAAGTTGCCGCCCTGTTCCGTGTTCCCGGCGGAAGCAGACAAACTCAGCGTTGCCCCAGCACCCCACCTCCGCTTCTTCCAGCTTGCGGTTGAGCAGGCGCGCGACCAACCGCAGCAGCTGCTCCATGGCGGGGTAGCCGTGCAGGTGAGCGATCTCCTCCAGGTCGCTCAGGGCGATGAAGGCCACCGCGAGTGTGTCACCCTGCTCCAGATGCTCCGCCATACCGGCGAGGATGGCGCGCCGGTTGGGCATCCCGGTGATCGGCTCCTGGAGCGCCAGTCGTTCCAGCTCACGGGTCCGCTCCGCCACCATCTGTTCCAGCGTGCGCGCCTCGGAGACCCGCTCGAGATACTGGGAATGGCTGCTCAGGCTGTTGTGGATGCGCTGCAGTGCCTCGCGCTGGTCAAAGGGCTTGGTCAGGAAATCCCGGGCGCCGGCCCCCAGGGCCCGGTCCCGGGTCTCCTCATCGGTCTGTGCGGTCAGCACGATCACTGGTGGGCACTGGTCCTCCCAGCGTTCCACCAGGCGCCGCAGCAGCTTGTGGCCGTCCGGCTCGGGCATGCGGATGTCGAGCAGGATCAGCTGCGGCAGTGCCCGCTCACACCGGGGCTCAACCTGTTTCGGGTCCGAGAGGCCAATGAGGTTGCTGTAACCGGCATCCTCCAGCATCTCGCAGAGCAGTTCCACGTTCGCCGGGTTGTCGTCGACGACCATGATGGTCGCATCGGCGTGTGGGGTCTGGGTCTCCCCGATGGGGTTATTCCGGGTCATTGCGGATCCACTCGTCCAGGTGTTCAAACAGGTAGTTCATGTCCACCGGCTTGGTCAGGTAATCCACGAAACCGGACTCCATGCCACGGCGGATGTCTTCCCGCATGGCGTTGGCCGAAACCGCTACCACGGGGATGGGGCGGGTGACGGGATCGTCCCGCAGTTCGCCCAGGGCGCTTTCCCCGTCCATGCCGGGCAGGTTGAGGTCCATGAAGACCAGGTCCGGCAGCTGGGAGCGGACCATGTCCAGGCCCAGTTCCGCGCTGTGCACACAGACCAGCTCCAGCTCAGTGTACTCCTCGAAGGCCTCCTGCATCAGGCGCTGGTTGGCCGGGTTGTCCTCAACATAGAGGATGCGTCGCCGGCCGCTCTGGTTTTCGGGCCGGGCTGCTGCTGGGGCGTCCTCCGGGGCCGTCGCGTCTGTGGCCGGTGTTTCCGCAAGCGCCAGATGCACCCGGAAGTCGGAACCCACGCCGGGTTCGCTGACACAGTCGATCCAGCCGCCCATGGCCTCGACCAGGCGGCGGGTGAGCGCGAGCCCGATGCCGGTGCCCTCGATGCTGTGATCCGCGCCGAGCCGGTCAAAGGGGTTGAACAGCTGCTCGAGTTTGCCGGCGTCGATGCCCATGCCGGTGTCCTCACAGTGGAGCACCGCCCAGTCCCCCTCAAGGGTCCAGAACAGCCGCAGCTGACCTTCGGGGCGGTTGTACTTGATGGCATTGGAGATCAGGTTGAGCAGCACCTGCTTGAGGCGGGTGAAATCCGCATGCACCCGCGGCCACTGGCTGGGCTGCCCGTGCAGGTGGGCTTCGATGCCGTGGGTTTCCGCCATACCGGCGATGGTGTCCAGTGCCTCCCGGGCTGTTTCGCCACTGCACAGCGCTTCCATGGAAAGCTGGATGCGCCCGGATTCCACGCGCGCCAGGTCCAGGATCTCGTTGATCAGTTCCAGCAGGTGCTGGCCGCTGCGCTGGATCTGGCCCACCTGGCGCTGCTGGCGTTCGTCCAGGTGGGAACGCTGGCTGTTCTCCAGAAGCTGGGCGAAGCCGAGGATGGAGTTCAGCGGCGTGCGCAGTTCATGGCTCATGGCTGAGAGGAAGTGGCTCTTGGCCCTGCTGGCTTTCTCGGCCTGGTCCCGGGCCTGTGCCAGTTCCCGGGTGAAACGGTCACGCTCCTCGAAGTGGCGGCTCAGGTTGATCAGCAGGGCACAGGTGGCGGTGAACGGCTCCAGCCATTCCAGCACGGCGTCGTCGTAGTCGTGCGCCCCGTTGGCGATCGCGAACATGCCGATGACTTCGCCGTTGTGGCGGATGGGCACGCCCATGTAACTGTACAGCGGCGGGTGGCCCTCGGGCAGCCCGGCGCCCCGCTTGTCCTGCATGGGGGCGCTGGAGATGATGGTCTCGCCGTGGGCAAAGACCTTGCCCAGCAGGCTGTCCGGGGTGCTGAGTGTCATGTCGCCGGCGCGCAGCTGCTCCATGAGTTCCCGGGATTCCGGGCTCCAGGACAGGTCCGTGATGGCATGGATCTTGAGCGCAGGCGTGTCCTGCTCGTTGGTGATCACCTCACCGATCAGGCCGTAGTCGCTGCCGGTCAGCTCCCTGAGCGCATCCAGGAGAAAGGTCCAGAGCCGGTCGCCGGACATCAGGGCCTCGTAGTCGGTCAGCCCCCGGTGCAATACCTGAAGCAGCTGGCTCTGGCGGTCCCGTTCGCGTTCACGTTCACGCAGTGCCTCGTTCATCTGCAGGTATTCGGTCACATCGTGCGCCACGCTCACAATGCCGTGGATGGCATCGTTGGCGTCGAACAGGGGCGCCTTGCTGATGCGGAAACAGCGGCCGTCGGAGTTGTTGAATGTCAGCGCCTCCGGGCGCCCCGAGGCGAGGAGCCGTTCATTGGCCGCCTCGGCCTCCTCAAGGATTTCCTGCGGGTAGAGATCGCGGGCGGTCAGGCCTTCAACCTGATTCTGGCCCAGCTCCCGTGCCAGGATCCCGCTGGCTTTATTCGCCAGCAGATAGGTCCCTTCCCGATTCTTCACATAGATCGGGTCCTGGCTCGCATCGATGATCGAACGCAGAAAGGCCCGCTCCCGGCGGGATTCCGCTTCGGCTTCACGGATGTCGCTGAGATCCGTGAGCACCACCATGAACTCGCTGCTGCTGTCGTCCGCCAGCGAGACCCGGTTCAGTGTGGCCTGGACCGGCACGCCGCCTCCGTTCCGGGTCAGGGCGCCGGTCTCCCGGGTGATCTGCGGCTGGTCCGCGTGATCAAGGTGGAACTCCGGGAGGACCCGCTGCAGGGAGAGGTTCTGGAGACTGGCTCCGGTATGACCGAGCAGTGACAGGGCAAAAGGATTGGCGTCCTGGATCAGGCCCTCACTGTTGACGCGGATGATGCCCACGGAAGCGCCGGCGATCAGGGCCCCGTAGCGGGCATTGGAGACCAGTGCCTGGTAGTGCTCCTCCTCCTGCTCCCGCCGCGCCAGCTGGAAGCGCAGTAGCTCTTCCGCCTGCTGGGCCAGGCGCGTCAGTGTCCACTGGTCGGATTCGGAAAGGCTGTGCGGGGCAACATCCAGGATGCACAGGCTGCCCACGATGGCGTCGCCTTCAGGGCGCAGTGGAATGCCGGCGTAGAACCGGATGCCCGGCTCGCCACAGACCACCGGCTTCTCCCGGAAGCGTGGATCCAGGGTGGCATCCTCGCAGATCAGGGGCGCGTCATTGGCGATCAGCTCAGTGCAGAAGCTTTCGGCGCGGGGGATGTCCTGGATGGGATCCGGGCCCGAGCGGGATTTGATCCACTGTTGTTCGGCCCCGACCAGGGTGATCAAAGCAAGGCGGGTGCCGAACAGGTGCCGCGTCAACTCCGTCAGCCGATCATAGGCCGCCTCAGGCCCCGTGCCCATCAGGCCAAGCCGGTCAATGGCGGCCAGCCGACTGTTCTCATCGGGATACGGCGTAGCCATGGCTCCCCACCTCTGACGCGGATGCTGTGTTCATCATTATGGCTGTCTGTCTGCTTGCGCTGAATTTTTGTTCAATCTTTTACATTCGTGGCCGTTTCGGCCAATTCCTCCCCTACCACACCTTGATAACGTCAGATCAGGGCAAAGTGCCACGTGATCCGTTGTTGTAAGGAGGCCGGGTGCAGCGGGGTCTGACATTGATCGAGCTCATAGTGACCATGGCTCTCATGGCGCTGATTCTGGGTATGGCCATTCCGGTCAGCCGCAGCATCATGGCGTCCAGCGAGCTGACGGCCACCACAAACGCCATGGTGGGGGTACTGAACGAAGCCCGTGTCCAGGGCATACGTCGCAACCGCACCGTCTGGATCTCTCCCGGAGTGGGTGAAAACGGCACTACGGCGTGGCAGAACGGGATCCATGCCACTGTCGGCGCTCCGGAGGAGTTTCTGGAACAGACAGTGTTCCTCAGGGCGGTCAGCACCATCGATGGCCGACTGGAGGTCAGTGTTGACGGCGCCGATGCCACCCAGGACGCCTTTGGTTTCAGCCCGGAAGGGTACCTGCTCAATGCGGATCGAGTGGACTTTGTGCTGTGCAACAGCATCACGCCCTCGGACAGCCGGCGAGTGCGGATCAACCTGGGTGGCCAGATCGAGACCACGACCATCGAGCGCGGGGAGTGTGACGGGGCATGAGACACCAGCGTGGCCTGACCCTTCTGGAGGTGCTGATCTCCGTTCTGCTGCTCTCGCTTGGGATCCTGGGGGTGGCCGGGCTCCAGCTGCACGCGCTGCGTTCGTCCACGGAGGCGGACCTGCGTACCCAGGCGCGACTGCACGTGCGCGACATGATTGAGCGGATCCGCATGACCCCGGAGGATCGTGAAGCGTTTGAGGTTACCGGGAACAGCTGCGCGGCGGACAGCTTACCGGGTGGCAGCGGTTTCGTGGCGAATGAGGTCAACAACTGGTGCCGCGCCGTCGCGAACGGGCTGCCCGGCGGGCGTGGCCTGATCAGTGTGGATGGCACCGATATCCGGGTGCAGGTGAGCTGGCTGGAGCGCGCGGCCCCGGATTCCCAGGATTTCAGCCAGGATGAGCGCGAGCGTACTGAGTACGGACTGGATGCAACCGCACGGGAGAACGGCTGATGCCCGGGCAGGCCGGCAGCATGAAGGCGCAGGGCGGCATGACCCTGGTGGAGGTCATGATCGCCATGGTTCTGGGACTGTTGGTGCTGATGGCGATCGTCCAGATCTTTGTCGGCCAGCGCCAGACGTTTGCGCTGGCCGAGGCTACCAACCAGGTCCAGGAAACCGGTCGGATCGCCGTGGAGTTTCTGTCCCGGGCGGGGCGTAACACTGATTACTGGGGGTGTCTCCAGGATGCCTCCGGACTGGAGAGCAACCTCAATGCGGGCAACGGCCAGTCCGTGGCTTTTGACTTCAGCCGCGGGCTCGGCGTCTACAGCGGCCCCATGGACGATATGGATGACCTCAACCCCGTGGCGGATTCGCATGTGCTGGTTTTCCGTGGCGCGAAGGGCGGCGATTCCGCCCGGGTGGATGCGACGGCCAGCAACAGTGGCGGCCTGAGGAGTGATTCCGGGCGCGACCTGACGCGTTACTTCAAGCCCGGGGACCTGATGGTGGTCGCAGACTGCGGGGGTGGCGAGATCTTCCAGGCGACATCCGTGCAGCAGCACCAGGTCCGCCACCAGCCGAGTGCCAATGTGACCCCGGGTAACAGAAACAACCAGCTGCAGACCGACCCGGGCGCCGGCGCCCGCATGATGGGCGTCAGCACCCAGCGTTTCTTCGTTGCTGAGCAGGGTGAGGGCCGTTACTCACTGATGATCCAGGAGATCACCGGAACCACGACCGGTGGTGGTCCGGGCGGCGGTGGTAGCACCACGGCTGAGCTCGGCCCGCCGCGCGAGGTGGTCTCCGGGGTGCGTGCCATGCGCGTACGGCTGGGCCTGGATACGGACGGTGATGACGCGGTTGATGCCTGGGAGGCGCCCCCTGCGCAGGGCGGCGATGAATCCGTTCTCGATGAGGCCATTGGGCTGCGCATCAGCCTTCTGGTGCGCTCGCCGGGCGGGGAAGTGACCGAGGAGCCGCAGTCCTTCTGCTTCCCCGCATGGCGGGACTGCACCGACAGCGGCGAAGGCCTGGTCAGTGCGCAGGACCGCCACCTCTACCGGGTGTACTCGACGTCGATGACCATCCGCAACCGGCTGACGGAGTGAGGTATGCAGGCGAGCAGCGGAATGCAGCAACAGCAGGGCGCCACACTGATCATGACCCTGCTGGTGTTGCTGGTGGTGTCGCTGCTGGCGATCAGCAGTGCCGAAAGGGCCACCCTGCAGGATCGTATGGTGGGCAGCCAGCGGGATGCGGATATCGCTTTTGAGATGGCCGAGGAGGCCCTCAATGAGGCGGAAACCCTGCTCGAGACCGGCCAGGTGACGCCCGCGGATTTCAGCGCCCAGGGCCCCTTCTACAGCCAGGGTGAGGCCCCGGACCCCTTCGAGCATGCCACCTGGGAACCCGGCGGCGGCAGCCGCGAGGCCACGGCAACCCATAACCGCTGGGTGCAGGAGTACAGCGACGCCACCATTCCCCGGTTCATCATCGAACGCATCGGGCGGATCGGCGACGGCGGCGAGGTCCTTCGTCGGCATACCCTCGCTCTCTTCCTCCTCGGCTTCTTCTT
>NZ_CAJXMA010000058.1:0-17961 GCF_913056445.1 uncultured Halovibrio sp. | reverse complement strand
TGCGGTCCTTCAACAGGTCCGCTGTGGGCTGGTAGTTCTCGATGGTCTGTGCGCTCATGCGGAATCCGTTTCGGGTCGGTGGGTGTCGATCAGGTGAAAGAGTTCGCGGCCGTGGTCGATGATGTGGTGGGCGTTCCAGTCCGCCACGTTCTCATCCGCGCCCAGGTAGCCGTAGCGTGCGGCCACGGTGGTCATGCCGGCGGCCAGGCCGGATTCAATATCGCGCCGATGGTCACCGGCGTAGAGACAGGTTTCAGGCGCCACACCGATCTGCTCAGCGGCCAGCAGTACCGGTTCCGGGTCCGGTTTGGTGTTGGCCACATGATCCGGGCAGATGACGCTGGCACAGCGCTTGAGAAGGTCCATGTCCTCGAGCAGCTTCAGCGTGTATTGGCTGGCTTTGTTGGTGACGATGCCCCAGGGCACCTGTTTCGCCTCCAGGTGCGCCAGAACCTCGGCCAGCCCCGGAAAAAGCCGGGTGTGGACGGCGATATGGCTGATGTACAGTTCCAGAAGCTCGGCATGGCGGTCGTCGTAGCCATGATCGCCGGGGCGCAGCCCGAAACCGAGCTGAACCAGCCCGCGGGCCCCATTGGAGACCACGCGCCGGATACTGTGTTCGTCCAGCTGGGGCAGGCTGTGGCGTGCACGCTGGGTGTTCAGGCACCAGATGAAGTCCGGCGCGGTATCCAGCAGGGTGCCGTCCAGGTCGAACAGGATGGCGCTGAAGCGGCTCACGCGTCGGCCTCCGGCTTGATGCCGTGCATGAAGTAGTTAACGTCGATGTCCCGCCCGAGCCGGTACTGGCCGGTGACCGGGTTGTAGGTCAGGCCCGTGGTCTCTCGGGTCTCAATGCCCGCGTGCCGGAAGTGGCGGTCCATCTCGGAAGGCCGGATGAAACGTTTCCACTCATGGGTGCCACGGGGCAGAAGGTTGAGCACGTATTCGGCGCCCACCTTGGCGAAGAGCCAGGACTTGGCGTTGCGGTTGATGGTCGAGACAACCAGGCTGCCGCCGGGCTTGAGCAGGCGGGCACAGGCCGCGACCGTGGCGGCCGGATCCGGTACGTGCTCCAGGACTTCCAGGCAGGTGACGGTGTCGTAGCGGCCCGCTTCCTGTTCCAAAAGCGCCTCCACGTCCTCCACGCGGTAATCCACGGTGACCTCGGCTTCCAGCGCGTGCAGGTCAGCGACGCCCACGGCTTCCCGGCTCAGGTCGATGCCGGTCACCGTCGCCCCGCGGCGGGCCATGGCTTCGCTGAGCAGACCGCCGCCGCAGCCCACGTCCAGCACGGTCTGGCCGTTGAGGCTGCCGGTGTGCTGCTCGATGTAGCCCAGGCGCAGCGGGTTGATTTCATGCAGGGGTTTGCATTCGCCTTCCGGGTCCCACCAGCGCTGGGCCATGGCATCGAATTTGGCGATTTCGTTCTGGTCGACGTTCGGGGTCATGGCGCTGTCCTCAGTGCTGGTCGGCTGCGGCGATGTGGCGCTGCCACTGGTTGACCCGCTCGCGCAGGCCGTGAAGATCCATACGCTGGAGCTCACCCTCGATCAGCCGGGGTTCGCCGGCGACCCACGTATGGGTAACCTGGCGGCCGTTGGTGTTGTAGACGAGATGCGGGATCGGGTCGTAGACCGGCTGTGCCAGGATATCGCCCAGGTCCACGGCGATCATGTCCGCCTGTTTGCCGGGTTCAAGCGTCCCCACCCGGTCGTCGATGCCCAGAGCCTGCGCGCCGTTGATGGTGGCCATGCGCAGGACGCTGTAGGCGTCCGTGGCGCCGGCCTCAAGGGTGCTGAGCTTGCCCAGCAGGGCGGCGCTCTGCATCTCGCCGAACATGTCCAGATTGTTGTTGCTGGCGGCGCCGTCCGTGCCCAGGCCTACATTCACGCCGGCATCCAGCAGGCGCTGCACCGGGCAGGCGCCGCTGGCGAGCTTCATGTTGGCTTCCGGACAGTGCAGCACGTGGGCGCCGCTTTCCTGCAGCAGCTTCAGGTCGTGATCGTCCACCTGGGTCATGTGCACGCACTGGGTGCGCGGCGAGATCAGGCCCAGTTCCGCCAGTCGGCGGGTGGGGCGCAGGCCGTGGTTCTGGATGCTGTCATCCACTTCCCCGGCGGTCTCGTGCAGGTGGATCTGAACGGGCAGATCGACTTCCTCGGCCAGGGTGGCGATGCGCCGCAGTGGTTCGTCAGAAATGGTGTAGGGAGCGTGCGGGCCGAAGGCGATGGTGGCCAGGTTGCTGTTGCGTACGCGGTCGTGCAGGGCCAGCCCTTTCTGGATGTATTCTTCCGGGCCGCTGCCCCACTGGGTTGGCATGTCCAGTACCGGGAAGGTGGACTGGATGCGCATGCCGTGCTGCTGGGCGGTTTCCACAATGGTCTCGGGGAAGAAGTACATGTCCGAGAAGCAGGTGGTGCCGGTACGCAGCATTTCGGCGATGGCCAGCTGGGTGCCGTCCGCCACAAAGGCTTCGTCCACGAAGCGGCCCTCGGCGGGCCAGATGTGGTCCTGGAGCCATTCCATCAGGGGCAGGTCGTTGCCGAGGCCGCGCAGCAAGGTCATGGGGGCGTGGCCGTGGGCGTTGATGAGCCCGGGCATCAGCAGTTGGTCGCCGAGGTCGCGGTGCTGGTTGGGCTGGTAGCGTTCCAGGGCGGTGTTCGTGGGGCAGATGTCGAGGATCTGGTTGCCCTGGATGGCGACACTGTGGTGTTCAAGGACCTGCCGGTCGGTCATGGGCAGGAGCCAGCGGGCGCTGATGAGTTGGTCGATTGGTTGCATCTGGCTCATGGAGTGCTCGGTTGCTGGTTTCGGGTCTCGGCTTTCAGGGACTTGTGGGTGGTGCCCTGTGGCTTCAGACTCGAAAGTATAACGGATGGTGGCTTTGGGTCCCATGGCTTTGCCTTGTCTCAAGACTGTTGGCCTGTTGCGGGCGGCCATGGGGTACGGCTCTCCGGGAATCGCCACGAGTACGTCCATGTAGGCTGCTCTTCCGCCATCCATGGCTCCAGAGCTTCCCGGAGAGCCGTACCCCATACCCGCCTTTTGAGCGCCTCGATTAGGTTTGCGCCCGCGGATTTGTCTTTATTGAGTTGATTGAGGATCATTCTGAATGACACAGGATCAAGTAACCCCTTTTAGATGGCATGGCGAGGTTCTGGAGGTACTGGATCAGCGGCTGTTGCCGGCTGAGGAGGTGTGGCAGGCGTATTCGGATGCTGAGGGGGTGTACCGGGCGATTCATGAGATGCAGGTGCGCGGGGCGCCGGCGATTGGGATTGCGGCGGCCTATGGGGTGGTTCTGGCTGCCCGCAGTTGCGCGGAGGCACCGGATTGGTATTCGCGGCTGGGTGCCACCATGGATTGGTTGGCGCAGGCGCGGCCGACGGCGGTGAATCTGGTCTGGGCGCTGGAGCGGATGCGTGGCTGTCTCGCGCAGGTGGCGGATTCGGCTGATCTTATAACGATGCTTGAGGCGGAAGCGCTGGCCATTCACCGGGAGGATGCGGAGGCGAACCGGGCCATGGGTGTGCTCGGGGCGGATCGGATTCTGGGGGAGCGTGACAGGCCTGTTCAGGTGCTGACGCATTGCAATACCGGGGCGCTGGCTACCGGGGGCCAGGGGACGGCGCTGGGCGTGGTGCGGGAGCTGTTTCAGCGCGGTGCGCTTATCTGTGTGCATATGGATGAGACTCGGCCCTGGTTGCAGGGGGCGCGTTTGACAGCCTGGGAGTGTGAGCGCGAGGGGATGCCCTGTTCGCTCAATGTGGACGGCGCGGCGGCGACGCTGATGGCTCAGGGGAGAGTGGACTGGGTCGTGGTTGGGGCGGACCGGATTACGGCGAACGGGGATGTAGCAAATAAGATCGGGACCCTGCCGCTGGCGATCCTGGCCCGGCACTATGGTGTGGGGATGATGGTCGTGGCGCCATCGTCAACCCTGGATGCGGAGACACCCAGTGGGGATCGGATCGAGATCGAGGAGCGGGATGGTACGGAGCTGCGGCGTTCCGGCAGGCGTTGGCTGGCGCCGAACTCAGTGGCGGTTTTCAACCCGGTGTTCGATGTGACACCAGCGTCGCTGGTGGATGTGATTGTGACGGAGAAGGGGATCTGTGAGGCGCCGGGGGATCAGGTGACGCCGCTGGATTCACTCACCTGACTGACGGCCGCTTCCGCCGGTCTTTTTCCGGGACTGGCCGCTCGTCGTTCTGCTGCTGTTGCTGCTTTGCTTCTGCTTACTCTTTCCGGATTGGTTCCCGGCGGTCCTGGAAGTGGCGCTGTCCTCGGTTTGCTTCTGCGACTGACCGCGATGGCGCCGTTCGCGCTTGGGCGTGGCCGGTTCCCGGCCTTCCTGCCTTGCCGCGTCACGTTCGGCTTCCAGGTCATCCAGGGCTTCGTTGAGACGCTCCTCTTCCTCGGCCACGAAGTGCAGGGACATCTCGAATGACTGGCGGGTGAACTCCAGTACGCGCTTGAAGCCTTCGTCCGAGAGTTCCCGGGCTTCGTCGCGGCCCCGGTAGATATTGATGAATTCGCGCTCGCGCTCGAAGTGCAGTGGCAGGCGGCCCACGCCCCAGTCGTTGAGTACCCGCCAGGTGTCCGGGCTGTAGGCGCGGGTGTACCTGAGGATGAACGGAACTGGGTCGTTGCGTGCCAGTACGGCCGCCAGGCGCAGGATGAGTTCAAAGGGGAGGGCGGCGGTGCCATCCTCGGCGGCTTCCAGCAGGCTTTTGTCGCGGAGATTGAGGGACTCGGCCAGGTCGCTGACAGTGAGCCCGGCCACCTCGCGCAGGTCGCGCAGGGATTCACCGGCGGCGAGCATCATGCGCAGCTGATCCTGGCTGCCCATGAGCTTTCGGCCCACCTTGAGCGAGGTGCCGGTGGTGCGCCGGGCGATCTTGTAGGCGGAGCCGGTGTAGCCAGCCAGACGGTCGAGAAGGTTCGGCTCCTCGTCACCATCGGCATCCGTGCGCTGCTCTGATGCCGTGCCTTCCTGTGGGCTGGATCCGTCCTGATCCTCGTCTTCGAGCTCCTGAACCTTTTCCAGTGACTCCAGGGCGTGCAGAGAGTCCTTGAGGAAGGTTTCCAGCGCTTCGGATTTCTCGTCGTCGCTCGCCATGGCGCCTGCTCCGCTCTATTCGCCGGCCACTGCTCCCTTTTCGGGAGTTTCGTGATAGATGCTGGCGTAGTGTTGGCTCTGGGCCAGAAGATCGGTGAGGATCGCGCCTGCTTCCCGCACCACAAAGTCCGGTCCTTCATCCGCCAGTTCGCTGCGCCGGGCCATGGCCGGGCGGGATTCCGCATCCTCCTCGTACGCCTGCCAGGAGTCGAAGGGTTCCTCGTCCTGCAGCTTGCGGCGTTTGTTAACGATGGCGAGCTGTTTGTCGCGGAAGGCTTCCTGCTCGGCCCGCCGCTCTTCGGCATTGAGGCTGACCCAGGTCCGATCCCGGCGTTCGTTGAGCAGTTCCAGTTCGCGCTGGCGCAGTTTGTATTCCGGCACCTCCGAGAAGCGTTTCTCGTGCTTGCTGGTGATCGTCTGCAGTACATCGCCGAACTCGAAGTAGCGGTGATAGTCGAGAGTGTCGATCTCATCCCACGTCAGGGCACCGTCCAGGGCGGACTCGGCCACGTTCTCGCGCTGTATACGGTCCTCGATCTCAATATCCGGCACTACGCCCCGGTTCTGGGTACTGGCACCGGAGACCCGATAGAACTTGGACTGGGTGATCTTGAGCTGGCCGTGGTTCAGCGGCCGTATGGCCTGAACGGTGCCCTTGCCGAAGGTCTGGGCGCCAACGATCAGGCCGCGGCCGTAGTCCTGCATGGCGCCGGCAAAGATCTCGGAGGCGGAGGCGCTGAGATTGTTGACGAGTACGACTACGGGGCCGTCCCAGGCAACGTTGTTACCGTCGTCCTGGAACACCTGCACTGAACCATCCGGGCCACGGACCTGGACGGTGGGGCCACTCTCGATGAACAGCCCCACCAGCTGGTTGGCTTCCGAGAGGGCACCGCCGCCGTTGCCGCGCAGGTCGATCACAAGTCCGTCCATGCCGTCGGACTTCAGGTCCTCGAGAAGCGCCCGGACGTCCCTGGTGGTACTGCGGTAGTTCTTGTCGCCCTGGCGGGCGGCCTTGAGGTCCGCGTAGAAGGTGGGGATGTCGACGACGCCCAGCTGCCACGGGTCGCCGCCGTTCTCCATTTCAATCATATCGCTCTGTGCGGACTGCTCCTCGAGTTTCACCTCGTCCCGGACAATGGTGATCTCGTGGGTGTTCATGTCGTTCTGGGTACCGGCCGGGATGACCTCGAGCCGGACCTTCGAGCCCTTGGGCCCCCGGATCAGGTCCACCACCTCACTCAGGCGCCAGCCGATGACGTTCTTCATTTTTTCATCTTCCTGGGCGACGCCCACGATCCGGTCCGCGGCACCCAGGGAACCTTCGTCGGCAGCAGGCCCACCGGGCACGATCCGGGAGACCTTGGTATAGCCGTCTTCGGACTGGAGCACCGCACCGATGCCTTCCAGGGACAGGCTCATGTTGATGTCGAAGTTCTCGGAGGTGCGTGGCGACAGGTACTGGGTGTGCGGATCCCAGAGCCCGGCAAAGGCATTCATCCACTGCTGGAAGGCATCTTCGCTGCGGGCGTCGTAGGCCCGGTCCAGCTGGCTTTCGTAGCGGCGTGTCAGGGTTTCCCTGATCGCCTCATCCGGCTGGCCGTCCAGTCGCATGCTCAGGACGGCGTTGCGGATACGATCCCGCCAGAGTTCGTCCAGCTCCTCCACACTGGCTGCCCAGTCGGCGTCGCTGCGGTCGAGCCGGTAACGGTCGTCCTCATCGAAGCTGAAATTATCGATGCCTTTTTCCAGCAGGGAAAGAATGTATTCCAGGCGCTGGATGGTCCGCTGCTGGAAATGGTTGTAGATACGGAATGCGGGCTCGAGATTGCCGGATGTCAGCGCGCGCTTCATGGAGTCGCGGTAGGTCTCGAACTGGTCGATGTCGCCCTGGGTGAAGTAGAGGCGTTGGCCATCCAGCTGGTCGAGGTAGGCATCGAGGGTCTCGGAGGCCAGCTCGTCGTCGATGTCCTGCTCCTTGAAATGGCCGAACTGGAGCTGGCGTGCGATGAGGATATTGGCGCGAGCCTGGTCGGCCGTGGGCTCAACCGCCTGGTAGTCGCGTTCGGTCTGGAGATTGGCCTGTGCCGCGCCGGTAACCAGAAGCGCCAGCACCAGGAACAGAGTAGGAAAGGTTTGGATACGCAAGGTTGCCGTTGCTCCTGATCAGGTGGTCTCAGTCACCATACTATGCCTCGACACTGAATTGTAGGGGAGGGAGGGGAGCCCGACCAGCCGGAACTGGTCGGGGTGTGGCTCATTCGAAATACTGGTGCTTTGCGGCATGCTCGCGCAGCAGCTCCGGTGGCCGGTATCGTTCGCCGAAGCGGTCCGCCAGCTCATCCGCGCGCTCGGTGAACGCCTGCAGCCCGTACTGGTTGATGTACTGCAGCGCGCCCCCGCTCCAGGCAGCGAAGCCGATGCCGAAGATGGAGCCGATGTTGGCGTCGCGCACCTCCATCAGCACGTTTTCCTCCAGGCAGCGCACCGTCTCGATGGCCTGGATGAACAGCAACCGCTCCTTGAGCAGGGTCAGGTCCGCGTTGCGGGCCCTGTCCTGATCCACATAGAGGGCTTCCAGCTCCGGCCAGAGGTATTTCTTGCCGTTTTCCGGGTATTCGTAGAAGCCAGCGCCGGCGGCCTTGCCCTTGCGACCGTGCTGATCAACCATGGCATCGATCACCGCCTCGGCCGGATGTGGGTCCCAGGTGCCGCCTGCCGCTTCGGTATCCTTCTTCGACTGGTCCCTGATGTGCTGGGTCAGCGTCAGGCTCACCTCGTCACAGATGGCCAGTGGCCCTACGGGCATGCCGGCAAGCAGGCCAGCGTTCTCAACAGAGGCGGGGTGGAAGCCTTCCGAGAGCAGGGTGATGCCCTCGTTCACGAAGGTGCCGAACACCCGTGACGTGAAGAAGCCCCGGCTGTCGTTGACCACGATGGGCGTCTTGTTGATCTGCATGACGTAGTCGAAGGCCTTGGCCAGGGTCTCGTCGTCGGTCTGCTCCCCCTTGATGATCTCGACCAGGGGCATCTTGTCCACGGGGGAGAAGAAGTGCAGGCCGATGAACTTCTGCGTGTTGGCGGAGGCCCTTGCCAGCTGGGTGATCGGGATGGTCGAGGTGTTGGAGGCGAAGATGCCGTTGTCGGCCAGGTGTGGTTCCGCTTCCTGAGTGACCTTCGCCTTCAGGTCGCTGTCCTCGAACACCGCTTCGATGATCAGGTCGCAGCCGGCCAGATCGTCGGCGTTTTCAGTGGCGTTGATCCGGTCCAGCACCTTCTGTTTGCCCGCTTCGTCCAGCTGGCCACGCGAGACCTTCTTGGCGAGCAGTTTGTCCGAGTAGGCCTTGCCCTTCTCGGCGTTCTCGCTGGAAACATCCTTCAGAACCACCTCAATGCCCCGGTTGGCACTGACGTAGGCGATGCCCGCGCCCATCATGCCGGCACCGAGGATGCCCACCTTCTTGACCTTCGATTTCGCCGGCGCATCCGGCCGGCTGCCGCCCGCCTTGATGGCGTTCAGCCCGAACCAGAAGGTGTGGATCATGTTCTTGGCCACCTGGCTGCAGGTGATCTCGGTGAAGTGGCGAGCTTCGATCCGGTCCGCGGTATCCACGTCCACGCTGGCGCCCTCAACGGCCGCGGCCATGATGCGTTCGGGAGCTGGGTAGCAGCCCTTGGTCTTCTCCTTGAGCATGGCCGGGCCGATGGCGAGACGTTGGGCCATGGCCGGATGGTTGGGGCCGCCGCCGGGGATCCTGAAGCCTTTCTGGTCCCAGGGTTGCTTGCTTTCCGGGTTGGCCTTGATCCACTCGCGGGCTTTCTTGAGCAGCTCTTCTTGTGAGGAGGCCAGCTCGTCGACCATGCCTTCCTTCAGCGCTGTCTGCGGGTCGATCTGTTTGCCTTCCATCAGGTAGGGGAAGGCCTTCTCAAGCCCGAGGAGCCGGGGCAGGCGCACACAGGCGCCGCCGCCGGGGAGCAGGCCCAGGGTGACTTCCGGCAGGCCAATCTTGATGCCTGGATCATCCAGCACAATACGCCGGTGACTCGCCAGGCAGAGCTCGTAGCCGCCGCCCAACGCCGTGCCGTTCATGGCGGCAACTACCGGCTTGCCCAGGGTCTCCAGCTTCCGCATCTGGGCCTTGAGCGAGAGGATGGTCTGGAAGAACTCATCCGCGTTGTCGTTGGTGACCTGGATCAGCTCGTTCAGGTCGCCCCCGGCGAAGAAGGTGTCCTTGGCGGAGGTGATGATAATGCCATTGATCTTTTCCGCATCGCCTTCGACCTTCTGGACGGTCTCGGTCAGTGCCTCGCGGAAGGCGGCGTTCATGGTGTTGGCGGACTGCCCCGGCATGTCGATGGTCAGGGTCAGGATGCCGTCGTTGTCGATCTCGTAGTTGATTGCCGTCATGGTGTTCGTCCTGCCCTTAAACCCGTTCAATGATGGTGGCGATGCCCATGCCGCCGCCGACGCAGAGCGTGGCGAGGCCGAAGCGCTGGTCCCTGCGCTCGAGTTCGTCGAGCAGGGTGCCCAGGATCATGGCGCCGGTGGCACCGAGCGGGTGGCCCATGGCAATGGCGCCGCCATTCACGTTGACTTTCTCGTCCGGGACATTGAGCTCGCGCTGGAAACGCATCACCACGGCCGCGAACGCCTCGTTCACCTCGAAAAGGTCGATCTGGTCCGGTGTCATGCCGGCCTTCTCAAGCGCCTTGCGAGAGGCCGGAGCCGGGCCTGTCAGCATGATGGTGGGGTCGGTGCTGGTCACCGCGGTGGCGATGATCTTCGCCCTCGGTTTCAGGCCAAGCTGCTTACCCCGGGCTTCACTGCCGATCAGCATGGCGGTCGCGCCGTCCACGATGCCGGATGAGTTGCCCGGCGTGTGGACGTGGTTGATCTTCTCCACGTAGTGGTATTTCTCCCGCGCCACCCCGTCGAAGCCCATCTCGCCCATCTGCTGGAAGGACGGCTTGAGCTGGCCCAGCGCCTCGGCGGTAGTGCCGGGGCGCACGTGTTGATCCCGGTCCAGAATGACCAGACCGTTCCTGTCCTTAACCGGCACCACGGATTTTTTGAAGTAGCCCTTCTCCCAGGCCTCGGCCGCCTTGCGCTGGGATTCCGCGGCGAAATTATCCACGTCCTGGCGGGAGAAACCCTCGATGGTGGCGATCAGATCCGCGCCAATGCCCTGGGGCATGAAACCGGTGTGCAGGTTGGTCTCCGGATCCGTGGCCCAGGCACCGCCATCCGAGCCCATGGGCACGCGCGACATGGACTCCACGCCGCCGGCCACTACGAGATCTTCAAATCCCGAGCGTACCTTCATCGCCGCCAGGTTCACGGCTTCCAGCCCGGAGGCACAGAAGCGGTTGAGCTGGACACCGGACACGCACTCATCCCAGTCGACAGCCAGGGCGGCCGTCTTGGCGATGTCCGCGCCCTGTTCGCCGATGGGCGTCACGCAGCCCATCACAATGTCGTCGACCAGGCTGGTGTCCAGGTCGGTCCTTTGTTGCAGGGCCGTGAGAGTCTGGCCGAGCAGGGTTACCGGCTTGACCTCGTGCAGGGCACCATCGGCTTTACCCCGACCGCGCGGTGTCCGCACGGCATCGAAAATGTAGGCTTCTTCGGTCATCTCGGGATCTCTGTCATGTGGGGTTCAAATCAGCTATGCGTCTGGAGGTGATCGGCAGGGAGTGCTTGGAGGGAAGCTCGATCGCCATGGATGGCGATCGCGCAGCGTCCATGGATGGATTCATAGCGATTCCCGGAAAGCACTCCCTGCCGATCACCCGCAGCCCGTTTTCATGCTTGTGTCAAAGTCCAAGGGCACGATAGCGACACACCCTCGCGGGGTTAATGGCACCACCCATCAAAACCGTTGGCGGATGCGCTCACTCCTGCGGCGAAGCCTCATCGCCGCTACTGCGCAGGAACCAGTGCTTCAGTGCTTCGCGCAGGCGCTGGTAGTGCTCCGGCGTCAGGCCGTCCGCGGCATCCAGCTCGCACCAGGTCGCCAGCAGACTGTCCAGCTCATCCTCCTGGGATTCCAGGCTCTGTTCGCTCTTCATGCCTTCATTGAGCCGGCTGACCTGCAGGGCCATGCGTTGGGCCTGGTCCTCCGGTGGCGTGGCGGCGCCGGATACGATCTCCACCCGGATGCACAGCGCCCGGGCCTGGCTGGCGGTATCCGTCTCCTGGGTCGCCTGCTCCAAAGGCATGGGTGGGTGACGGAAGCTTTCCGGGCCAGGTGCTTCACCGGACTGATGCTGGTCCAGGGCCGCTAGCCACTGCTGGTAACGCTGGGCGCGCAGAGCACTCATCTGCTGCTCCTGAACGCCGTCCATGGCCTTGTTGAAACGGTCGGCGAGGGCGTTTGCACGGTCCCGGGGGAGTTCCAGTGCCCGGAAGGCTTTGCGGAACTGTTCAAGCTCGCCGGGGGCCGTTTCCGTCGGGTCCACATCCTGGAGCTGGCGGATGAGCTTTTCGGCCTCGTCGGCGGCCGCATTGAATGCTTCGTCGCGCGCTTCGCGTTCTTCACTCAGGCGCGCGAAGATCCGGTCGCAGGCGCTGCGGAACGCTTTCCAGAGACGGCGGTCCTCCTGCTGGTGGGTGATGCCGATGGCCTCCCACTCCTTCTGCAGGGCCTTGGCGCCGTCGGTGGCCTCGCGCAGCGGTTCATGCTCGACCAGGGCTTCGGCCCGCTCAACAACATCCCGCTTCAGGGCATCGTTACGTTCGCGTTCTTGCTCGAGGCCCGCGTTCAGCGTCTTGATCAACCGGTCAAACTGTTTCTGGAGTGGACGGTTGGCGCGGTAGTCCACGGGTTTGGCGTCGCTCCACTCGCGCCGGGCGGTGCGCTGGATGCGGTCGACGGCCTTGTAGTCGCAGCCGGCCCAGTCAAGGTTATCCACGAATTCCTGGAGCTGTTCGACAATGTACTGGCGTTTCTCAAGGTTCGCTTCCTTGAGGCGCTTCTTCTCGTTGAAGTACTGGTGGCACGGCTCGTAGGCACGGTCCGTGGCCTCCTTGAAGCGCTGCCACAGCTGCTGGTCCGGTGTGCCGCCCAGGTCATACCATTGCTGCTTCAGATCCTGGATGTGTTCGGCCTTGGCCTCGGGTTCCATGGGCTGGTCGGCCAGGTATTCCATCTGCTCGCACAGCGATTCCAGCTTGGGCCGGGCGGCAAAGCCGAGCCAGTCCCGCAGCTCCTGGAGCTGACGGCCGAGCCGGGTGATCCGGGCCTGGTGCGGGCGGGCTTCCTTTTCCGGCAGCTGGTCCTGGAGCTTCTGGGCCTCCCGGAAATGCTCCCGTGAGGGCTTGAGCTGCTGCTGTTCCAGGCTCTGTTCCAGGGCGTCCAGGGTACGGCTGAGCTCACCGGTGTCCACGCTGGGCGCATCCTGCTGCGGTTCGGAGGTGGATCTGGCCTCCCCATCCCTGTGTTTGCGTGCTCGGGTCAGCGCTGGCGGCGCGGGGAAGCCTTCAGGCCAGTTGACGGCTGTCAGGGTGGCCTCGACGGTGGCAGTATCTTTTTCCTGCAGGGCCTGCTCCAGCTGCGCTTCGTGCTGCTGCCAGGTGCCGAGTGCCTGATAGTAGGCTTCCAGCTGCGCCATCAGTCGCTCAAAGCGCGCTTTCAGCTCGGTGTCGGGCGTCCGGTTGGCGGTGGCCTGCTCCCAGCGGTTGCGCTGGGTCTTGATCATGGCGTCCAGTGAGGAGAGGTTTGCCCCTTCTTCGGGCCATGCCGAGGCAAGCTGCGCAGCCGTGGCCGCCAGGGTTTCCACCGCACCCTGCTGCTCCTGCGCCTGTTCCTGTTCGGCCCGGGCCTGGGCCTCCTCGTTGGCGATGGCCTGTGCCCGCTCCCGGCACCGGGCGAGGCTGGCTTCGTATCGTTGTGTCTGGGCACTTTCGATTGTGCCGCTGATACTGCCCCAACGGCTGACGAGAGCGTCGAGCCGTGCCTGGTAGAGCTTGGTATCCTGGGTGGTGGCCAGTTCCTCGATGTCCTGGAGAATCCGTTCTATGTCAGCCTGGCGGGCCTCTTCGGCTTCGGCCTGCTCACGCTGTTCGCGCAGTTTGCGGCGCACGGCCTGGAAGGCGCCCTTGTCCCGGCCCTTGAGGGCGCGGCTGATGCGCTCAAGCGCCTCGGTGTCCTGGATGCGGCCAATGGCTTCACGACGGATGGCAGCGGTTTCGCCCTGGGTCGCCAGTGTTTCGAGTTCGCCGGTGGTTGTGGCTTTGGCTACGATATCGGGGTCCGGGGCCGGGCGTTCCGGTGTGGCCGTTCTGGCCTGAGGCTCCGGTTGTTCGGCGGCGCTTGTGGGTTGCCTGGGTTTGAAGAACTGTTTCAGAAAGCCGGCCATGATGAGTGTCCTTTAATGCCGAAAAAGCCCGCCCGGCAAGTTCGGGCAGGTGGTTGGAATCAGGTCGTTAAAATTAGCACACAGAAATGGCGTCAGCCTATTGGGCGGGTGGTGATATGAGTGATGACAGGCAGTACCTCAGGGAGCGCGCCATGAAGCTTCTGGCGCGGCGGGAGCACAGTCGGCTGGAGCTCTGGCGCAAGCTGGAGAGGGCGGCGGAGAGTGGGGAGCTGCTGGCGGAGGTTCTGGATGAGCTGGCCGGTGAGGGATGGCAGAGCGACGAACGGTTTGCGGAGTCCTTCAGCCGGCAGCGGATCGAGGCGGGTTACGGGCCACTGCGGATCCGCTCCGAGCTGGAGCAGCGTGGTGTCAGTGGGGACAGTCAGGCGCTGACCGCCCTGGCAGAGGATGACTGGGTGACTATGGCGCTGGAACAGCGTCAGAAGCGTTTCGGGCCAGAGGCACCGGCGGAGTGGAAGGAGAAGGGGCGGCAGGGGCGTTTCCTGGCGCAGAAGGGGTACAGCCACTCGCACATTGAGAAGGCGCTGGCCATGACACCGGATGACGGATTGCCCACGGACTGAGGCCGCTAGAGGAGGGGGGAGACGCGGCGCAGCTCCCTGCGCTGGTCGCCGGATGCGGTCTGCTCCCTGGTTTTCCGGGGCCGGGAGGGCTGCTCCTCGGGGTCCTCCAGAGGGGATTCCACCCCGTTTTCGGTCATCGCCACGGAAGTATCCTCTCCCGGGAACATCCATTTCAGAACGTCGTAATAGCGGCGGATATTCTGGGTGTAGAGAACCGGCTCATAGCCACGGGCGTAGCCGTATCGTGTCTGGGTGTAGTACTTGCGCTGGGCGAGCAGTGGCAGGTATTCCTTGACGTCCAGCCACCGGTCGGGGTTGCTGCCGTCCCTGCGGGCCAGGCGGCGGGCGTCCTGGAGGTGGCCGTAACCAACGTTGTAGGCGGCCAGTGCGAACCAGGTCCTGTCCGGCTCGGTGATGTTGTCGGGAATGCGGTTGTGCAGGCGCCGGAAGAAACGGGCGCCGCCCCAGATGGAGGCTTCCGGGTCCAGCCGGTTCTTGACGCCGATCAGGGCGGCTGTGTCCAGGGTCAGCATCATCAGTCCGCGCACGCCGGTGGGCGAAACAGCCCGCGGTTCCCAGTGGGATTCCTGGTACCCGATGGCGGCCAGAAGGCGCCAGTCCAGATCATGGGCGCTGGCGGCTTTCCTGAAGGTCTCACGGTAGTCCGGAAGCCGGTTTTCAAGGTGGGTGGTAAAGGTTTTCGCGCCGACGTAATCCAGGCGGTCCAGGTGGCCGAAGAATCGCTCCTCGAATTGGGCGAGTGTGCCGTTGGCGCGGATCTTCTGAAAGTAATCGCGGGCTGCCTGCATGAGTGAGCCGTCGCCTTCGGGGGGGAGCAGCCATCCCACGGGGCGCGGGCTGCTCAGTGCCAGTCCGTCCCGCACGCTGGAGAAGAAAACCTGGTTGTTTTCCAGTTCACGGCTGTTGATCACGGTGGCATCCAGTTCACCCTTGTTGACCCGGTGAAGGAGCTCAGTTGGGTCCTGGTTGCTTTCCGACTGCCAGGCCAGCTCCGGCAGGGTTTCGCGGATCCGTTCCAGCTGTTGCTCGGCGGCGCTGCCGGCCCGCACTGCGATATCCATGCTGATGAGGTCCGCTGGTGTGTGGGGGCGATCCACGTCGGCGTTATAGACAACGACCGGCCGGCTCCGGTCGTAGACCGGACCGTGGCGGTAACGGCGGCGGAGTTCCGGGGTCAGCGCCAGGCCCGAGGCAGCCAGGTGGGTATGGTGTTCGTCCAGGCGCTGATAGAGCTCGGGAAAGTCATCCACCACCTCCACGCGCAGTTCCACGCCCAGTGAATCGGCAAAACGCCGCACCAGTTCGTATTCAAACCCCGAGGGCTCGCCGTTCTCCTCGTAATAGACCGTGGAGGCGGGATGCATCACCACATGGAGCACGCCCTCCTGGTTGATGCGGTCCAGTGTGGTGGGCTGGGAGCAGGCCGTAAGCACCAGTGCCAGGATGGCCGGCGCCGCCAGACGTACTGCCAGACCGGGTTCGAGACCCGGGCGCTTGGGGTTACTGCTGCGCATTGTCCCGTCCGGCAAAGATGGAAACATACTCTATTCTACGTTAAAAAACGGACATGGGTTGATGGCCCTGTCACAACCGTTCATCCGTCATTTGCCCCTGTATCCTGTCCGTCGATTTGAGTATGATACGCGCTCCTCAGAACCTACCTGAATCCCGGCCCATCAACGAGGCTCATAGACCCATGCTGGAACTTCGCGGCGCCCCGGCCCTTTCCGCCTTTCGCAGAGAACGGCTGATGCAGCGGGTACAGGCGACCTGCCCTGCCATCGAGTCACTCTACGCTGAATTCATGCACTTTGTGGACCTGGATGCCGAGCTCGACAGCAGTGGCCTGGATGTCCTCAACCGTCTGCTGACGTACGGGCCCAGGGCCCAGGCGGAGGCAGTGGACGGGGTGCTCTTCCTTGTGGTGCCGCGGCCCGGCACGATTTCGCCATGGTCCAGCAAGGCCACGGATATCGTGCACAACTGCGGTCTGACGAAGGTCCGCCGGGTTGAGCGCGGCACGGCCTTTTACCTGCGCGCCGGCCGCAAGCTGGAACTGGCTGAACGCGAGGCGCTGGCGGCGCTGCTTCACGACCGTATGACCGAAAGGGTCTTCCATGAAATGGCCGGCGCGGAGCTGCTGTTCGACGAAGAGGCGCCGAAGCCGCTGGAGGCCGTGCCGGTGCAGGCGGAAGGTCGTGCCGCGCTGGCGGAGGCCAATGAACGCCTCGGGCTGGCTCTGGCGGAGGATGAGATCGATTATCTGGCCGAGTCCTTTGCCGGCCTGGAGCGTGATCCCACGGACGTGGAGCTGATGATGTTCGCCCAGGCGAACTCGGAGCACTGCCGCCACAAGATCTTCAATGCCTCCTGGTCCATTGACGGCGTGGAGCAGGATCGCTCGCTGTTCGACATGATCCGCAATACCCACGAAGTGGGGGGCAACGGGGTGCTTTCCGCCTATCGGGACAATGCGGCGGTGATTGAGGGCGCTCAGGGTCAGCGGTTCTATCCGGATCCCTCTTCCCAGCGCTACCGCTATCACAGCGAACCGATCCACATCCTGGCCAAGGTTGAGACCCATAACCATCCCACGGCCATCTCGCCGCATCCGGGCGCGGCCACGGGGTCTGGTGGTGAGATCCGGGACGAAGGCGCGACCGGCCTGGGTGGCAAGCCCAAGGCGGGTCTGACCGGCTTCACCACCTCGAACCTTCAGATTCCCGGCTTTGAGCAGCCATGGGAAGACAGTCCCGGCCGGCCCGGGCGCATGGCCTCGCCGCTGTCGATCATGCTGGACGGCCCCGTTGGGGGAGCGGCCTTCAATAATGAGTTCGGCCGCCCGAACCTGACCGGGTATTTCCGCACCTTTGAGCAGAAGGTGCCGGGTGTGAACGGGGTGGAGTACCGCGGCTATCACAAGCCCATCATGATCGCCGGCGGTCTCGGCAACATCCGCGAGGACCATGTCCACAAGGATGCGATCCCGACCGGATCACGGCTGATTGTGATGGGTGGCCCGTCCATGCTGATCGGGCTGGGTGGCGGTGCCGCTTCCTCCATGGATTCCGGGGCCAGCGCGGAAGACCTGGATTTTGCATCCGTCCAGCGTGAGAACCCGGAGATGCAGCGCCGCTGCCAGGAAGTGATCGACCGCTGCTGGCAGATGGGCGAGGGCAATCCCATCGCGTTTATCCATGACGTGGGCGCTGGCGGGCTCTCCAATGCCCTGCCTGAGCTGGTGAAGGACGGCGGCTGCGGCGGCCGGTTTGAGCTGCGTGAAGTGCCCAATGCGGAACCCGGCATGTCGCCACTGGAGATCTGGTGCAACGAGGCCCAGGAGCGGTATGTGCTGGCCGTGGCGGCGGACGATCTGGATCGATTCGATGCCATCTGCCGCCGGGAACGCTGCCCCTACGCGGTGGTCGGCGATGCCGTGGAAGAGCCGCATCTGGCTGTCCATGATGCCTATTTCGACAACAATGCCGTGGACCTGCCCATGCAGGTGCTGTTCGGCAAGCCGCCGCGCATGCACCGTGACGTGAAGCGGGCCAGCTTCACCAAGCCGGTGTTCAACAGTGAAGCGCTGAATCCGGACGAGGCCATTGATCGGGTGCTGCGGATTCCCGCTGTGGCGTCCAAGAGTTTCCTGATCACCATTGGTGACCGTTCCATTACCGGCCAGGTGGCCCGTGACCAGATGGTCGGGCCCTGGCAGGTGCCGGTGGCGGACGTGGCCGTAACGACGAGCAGTTTTGAGGGGTATACCGGCGAGGCCATGGCCATGGGGGAACGACCGCCGGTGGCCTGCATCAATGCGCCGGCCTCTGGCCGTCTGGCTATCGGAGAGACCCTGACCAATCTCGCCGCCGCACC
>NZ_CAJXMA010000057.1:0-17997 GCF_913056445.1 uncultured Halovibrio sp. | reverse complement strand
CAGCCACTGAGCCTGCTGCTGGTGGACCTGGACCACTTCAAGCAGATCAATGACACCCTCGGCCACGCGGCCGGCGATGAGATCCTCGGACTGGTCGGCGAACGGATCGAAACCCAGATCCGCTCCTGCGACCAGGGGTTCCGTTATGGTGGCGAGGAATTCGCCGTTGTACTGCCCCATACGGCCCAGGAAGCCGCCCATCTGGTAGCGGAGCGGCTGCGGCGAGCGTTTCGGGAAAAGCCCATGCAGTACGCTGAGCGGGCCCTTTCGATCACCGCATCCATCGGAGTTGCCACGCTGGGCGGTGATGACAGCGTGGATGATCTCCTGAGGGCGGCGGACAGCGCCCTGTACGCCGCCAAGAACAGCGGTCGCGACAGGGTCCGGATTGCCGGCGAGGGCACTGAGGGCGTGGATAACGCCGTCAGCCTCTAGAGCGGCGCCCCTTTCCCTGGCGACCTTTGGTGCCGCCACGCCCTTTCTCTGCAGGCTTGGCGGACCTCCGATCATCGGGCCTGGACGGCCGCTTGCGCTTGAGGCGGCGCAGCCGGTGCTTTTCCGTGGGTGTCGGAGATTTGACGGGCACCCGATCAAGCCCGACGGAATCACTGAGCGTATCCACATCCGCCTGCTCAAGCTCCTCCCAGCGCCCGGCACTCAGCCGGCTGGGCAGAAAGATCGGACCATGACGGACGCGCTTGAGCCGTGACACCTGCACCCCCTGGGACTCCCAGAGCCGCCGCACCTCACGGTTACGCCCTTCCATGATGGCCACGTAGTACCAGTGGTTGTGACCGGTGCCGCCCCAGTACACGAGATCCGTGAAACGGGCCTCGCCATCCTCAAGCGTCACGCCGTTGACCAGACGTTCGGCCATATCATCGTCCACTTGACCGAAAATACGCACGGCGTACTCACGGTCCACCTGCCAGGAGGGATGCATCAGACGGTTGGCCAGCTCCCCGTCTGTTGTGAACAGCAGAAGCCCGCTGGTGGAAATGTCCAGACGTCCCACGGCAATCCAGCGTTCCCCGGTGAGCCGCGGCAGGCGATCGAAGACCGTGGGCCGCCCCTCCGGGTCATCCCGGGTGGTCACCTCGCCTTCGGGCTTGTTGTAAACGATGACCCGCCTGGTGGGTGAGGCCGCCGCGCCAAGGTCCACGCTGCGCCCGTCCACAAGCACCTCATCCTGTGCGGTAGCCCGGGCGCCCAGCTGGGCCACCTCGCCATTGATCTGCACGCGCCCCTGGCTGATCCAGCCTTCAATGGCCCGCCTTGACCCCAGGCCGGCACGCGCCAGCAGCTTCTGGAGACGCTCGCCGGTCTCGTTGGGGGTGTGACCGGAATCACTCATTCATTCGTCTCCGCATCCTCTTGGGAATTGCCGTTGGATTCGTCCAGTGCCAGCTCTTCCTGAAGCCGGTCTTCCACCTCGCGGCTGATGGTCTCGAGATCACGGACCTCCGCAAGGCTGGGCAGTTCGTCCAGTGACTGCAGGTTGAAGTAGTCCAGGAACTGTTTCGTCGTCGCGTACATCGAGGGGCGGCCCGGCACATCACGCTGGCCCACCACCCGGATCCATTCACGGTCCAGCAGGGTCCGGATGATGTTGGTATTCACCGTGACCCCGCGCACCTCCTCGATCTCGCCCCGGGTGACGGGCTGGCGATAGGCGATCAGTGCCAGCGTCTCCAGCAGGGCGCGCGAATAGCGCTGGGGTTTCTCCTCCCAGAGACGGCTCACCCAGGGCGAAAGCGATTCCCGCACCTGGAAGCGCCACCCGGAGGCCACTTTCCTGAGCTCAAACCCCCGCCCCTCACAGGCGTGCTCAATCAGTGAAAGCACGTGTTCCAGAACCGTGCGTGTGGGTTGCTCATGTTCGTCGAACAGAGCCTGCAGCTGATCCACACTGAGCGGCTTTCCGGCCGCCATAAGGGCGCCTTCGACAATGCGCTGAACCTGGTCGATGCTCTCCTCGTCCATCAGGCACTCCCTCTCGCACGGATATGCAACGGCGCCAGCGGCTCCGACTGCACCACCTCCACCAGCTGCTCACGAATCAGCTCCAGAGTGGCAATAAAGCTCACGACCACACCCAGGCGGCCCTCTTCCGGTGAAAACAGCGTCTCAAAACGCACAAAGCTGTCGCCGGACAGCTGATCCAGAATACTGGCCATCCGTTCCCGGGTGGATAGCTGCTCGCGCTCGACCTGATGGTGCTCGTACAGATCCGCGCGCTCCAGCACCCCCCTCAGCGCCAGCAGCATCTCCCGCAGGCTTACATCCGGATGGACCTGGCGTTCGGGCATTTCCGGGGGTTTCGCTCCCGCCAGATGGAAGTCCCGGTCCCGCCGCGGCAACGCGTCAATGTCTTCAGCCGCCATCTTGTAGCGCTCGTACTCCTGAAGACGACGGATGAGCTCGGCTCTCGGGTCGTGCTCCTCTTCCTCTTCCTCGGTCTGACGTGGCAGCAGCATGCGGGATTTGATCTCGGCCAGGGTGGCCGCCATCACCAGGTACTCCGCCGCCAGCTCAAACCGCATCGCCTCCATGAGCGCGATGTAATCGATGTACTGATCGGTGATCGCGCTGACATCCACGTCCAGAATGTCCATATTCTGCCGCCGGATCAGATACAGCAGAAGGTCCAGAGGACCCTCAAAGGCATCCAGGAAGACCTCCAATGCATCCGGCGGGATGTAGAGGTCCTGGGGCAGATCATGGACCGGTTCGCCGGCCACCCTTGCCAGCGCCTCCCGATCGGGCGAGACCTGCTCCCCCTCGGTGCCGGTTTCCGCTTCCGTGGTCATCGACGGTATTCCAGCCCCATAACGCGCCGGACTTCCTGCAGGGTATCCCGTGCGGCATCGCGAGCCCGCTCACGGCCTTCGTCCAGGATTGAGCGCACCAGGTCCGGGTTATTCTCGTATTCGCGGCCGCGTTCCCGGAAGTCCTTCTGCTCCTCGATCACCTTCTCCTCGAGCGGTTTCTTGCAATCGATACAGCCGATGCCCGCGTTGCGACAGCCGTTCCAGACCCATTCTCGGGTACTGTCGTCGGAATAGATCTTGTGCAGGTCCCAAACCGGGCACTTTTCCGGGTCTCCCGGATCGCTGCGCCGCACCCGTGCCGGGTCTGTCTGCATGGTCCGGATCTTCTGGCTGACCGAATCCGGCTCCTCACGCATGAAGATGGTGTTGCCGTAGGACTTGGACATCTTCTGCCCGTCCGTTCCCGGCAGCCGAGCCTCAGGGGTCAGCAACTCCTGGGGTTCCGGCAGGATCACCTTGCCGCCACCCTCGATGTAGCCGTAGAGCCGCTCGCGATCCCCGATCGAGATATTCTGCTGCTCCTTGAGCAGCGCCCGGGCCGTTTCCAGCGCCTCCTCATCGCCCTGCTCCAGGAAGCGACGGCGCAGGCTGCGGTAGAGTTTGGCGTTCTTCTTGCCCATCTTGGCAATCGCCGCCTCGGCCTGTTCCTCAAAGCCCGGATCACGGCCATACAGGTGGTTGAACCGCCGCGCCACTTCCCGCGTAATCTCCACGTGGGAAACCTGGTCGGCGCCCACGGGCACCTGCCCCGCCCGGTACATCAGGATATCCGCGCTCTGGAGCAATGGATACCCGAGGAACCCATAGGTCGCCAGATCCTTTTCCTTGAGCTTCTCCTGCTGGTCCTTGAAGGACGGCACCCGCTCCAGCCAGCCCAGGGGCGTGATCATCGACAGCAGCAGGTGCAGCTCCGCATGCTCCGGCACATGGGACTGGATGAACAGGGTCGAGGACCCCGGATTGACGCCCGCCGCCAGCCAATCGATCACCATGTCCCAGATGCTCTCCTCAATGGTGAACGGATCCTCGTACATGGTGGTCAGCGCATGCCAGTCCGCCACGAAGAAGAAGCACTCATACTCGTGCTGGAGCTGGGCCCAGTTGGCCAGTACACCGTGATAGTGGCCCAGATGAAGCCGGCCTGTGGGCCGCATCCCTGAAAGGATGCGTTGCTGGGGTTCAACGGAAGTCAATCCGGTCTCCTCATTGGTTCAGGGTCTGGCATGATTATACGCACGAAACGTTCATGGGTTAATCAACGAAAAAAGCCGACCCGCAGGTCGGCTTTATGGCGCGTACAGGCCGGCAGTCTTACCAGCCCGTCGCCTCCTTGATGGCCTTGCCGATGTCGGCCAGGCTGCGCACAGTATGCACGCCCGCATCGTGCAGGGCGCTGAACTTCTCGTCCGCCGTGCCCTTGCCACCGGCAATGATGGCACCGGCGTGGCCCATCCGCTTACCGGGAGGCGCGGTCACGCCCGCGATGTAGGAAACCACCGGCTTGCTCACGTTCTCCTTGATGTAGGCAGCCGCCTCTTCCTCAGCGGTACCACCGATCTCACCGATCATGACGATGGCCTCGGTCTCCGGATCCTTCTCAAACAGCTCGAGCATGTCGATGAAGTTGGAACCGGGAATCGGGTCGCCGCCGATGCCCACACAGGTGGACTGGCCAAAGCCGTAGTCAGTGGTCTGCTTGACCGCTTCGTAGGTCAGCGTACCGGAGCGCGAGATGATGCCAACCTTGCCGGGCTTGTGGATGTAGCCGGGCATGATGCCGATCTTCGACTGCTCAGGCGTGATGACGCCGGGGCAGTTCGGGCCGATCATGCGCACACCCTTGCGATCCACGTATTCCTTCACGTAGAGCATATCCAGCGTCGGGATGCCCTCAGTGATGCAGACCACCAGCTCAATGCCGGCATCCGCTGCCTCGACCACCGCATCCTTACAGAAGGGGGCGGGCACGTAGATCACGGTCGCGGTCGCGCCGGTCTTCTGAACCGCTTCGCGCACCGTATTGAAAACGGGCAGCCCCAGATGCTCGGTGCCGCCCTTGCCCGGGCTCACGCCGCCGACCAGATTGGTACCGTACTCCAGCGCCTGCTCGCTGTGAAAGGTCCCCTGGGCCCCGGTGAAGCCCTGGCAGATCACCTTTGTTTCCTTGTTCACCAGTACACTCATGCTTCACCTCCGGCTGCGGCAACGACTTTTTCGGCGGCTTGGGTCAGACTGCTTGCCGCGATGATGTTGAGGCCGCTGTCTGCCAGCTTCTGGCGTCCGTTCTCGGCGTTGTTGCCCTCAAGGCGGACCACCACGGGAACCGTAACGCCCACCTCTTCAACCGCACCCATGATGCCCTCGGCGATCATGTCGCACCGCACGATACCACCGAAGATATTGACCAGAACGGCCTTCACGGTGTCATCGGAAAGGATGATCTTGAACGCCTCGGCCACGCGCTCCTTGGTCGCGCCACCGCCGACGTCCAGGAAGTTGGCCGGCTGGCCACCGTGGTGCTTGATGATGTCCATGGTGCCCATGGCGAGACCGGCGCCGTTAACCATGCAGCCGATGTTGCCATCGAGCGCCACATAGTTGAGGTCCCACTCGGCCGCATGCGCTTCGCGCTCGTCCTCCTGGGAGAGGTCGCGCATCTCGGCAAGCTGCTTCTGGCGGTACATGGCGTTGTCGTCCGCGCCCACCTTGGCGTCCAGGCAGTGCAGGTTGCCCTGATCGGTGATCACCAGCGGGTTGATCTCGATCAGCGCCAGATCCTTGTCCTCGAACAGCTTAGCCAGCCCCAGGAAGATCTTCGTGAACTGCTTGATCTGGTCACCCTGAAGGCCCAGTCCGAAAGCCAGCTCACGCGCCTGATAGGGCTGCGCGCCCACCAGCGGGTCAACCGTTGCCTTGAGGATCTTTTCCGGGGTTTCCTCGGCGACTTTCTCGATCTCGACACCACCCTCGGTGGAGGCCATGAAGACGATCCGGCGAGAGCCGCGATCCACGACCGCGCCCAGATAGAGTTCCTGGTTGATGTCGGTCAGGGACTCGACCAGGATCCGGTTGACCGGCTGGCCCTTCTCATCCGTCTGGAAGGTCACCAGGCGTTCACCCAGCCACTGGTCGGCAAAGGCACGGATCTCGTCCTTTGACTTGGCCAGCTTCCCCCCGCCGGCTTTGCCGCGGCCACCCGCGTGCACCTGGGCCTTGACCACCCAGCCGTCACCGCCGATCTTGTCGGCAGCTGCCACCGCTTCATCAGCGTTGGAACAGGCCACGCCCTCGGAGACGGGCAGGCCGTACTCCCCAAAGAGCTGTTTGCTCTGATATTCGTGCAGATTCATAGATCACAACCTGTTGTGTTGGAGATTGCGCCGGTCATTTCTTCCGGCGCCGATTTGCCTTGTGAATCGCCATGCCGTCCACACCCAGTGCCGCCTCATGGACGGATTCGGACAGCGTCGGATGCGCAAAGCAGGTCAGGGCCAGGTCCTCGGCACTGGAGCCGAACTCCATCGCGATCACGCCCTGGGCAATGATCTCGGAGGCCTGGGGTCCGACAACGTGCATACCCAGTATCCGGTCGGTCTCCTCGTGGGCGATGATCCGCACCTGGCCCTCGGTTGCGTTGGCAGCCATGGCCCGGCCGTTCGCCGCAAAGGGGAAGGCGCCGACCTTGTAGGGCTCACCCTCGGACTTGAGCTCTTCCTCGGTCTTGCCGACCCAGGCCAGCTCCGGATGGGTGTAGACCACGTTGGGAATGCAGTCGTAATTGACCTCAGTCGCATAGCCGGCGATCCGATCCACCACCATCATGCCCTCTTCCGAGGCCTTGTGCGCCAGCATCGGCCCGCGCACCACGTCGCCGATGGCATAGATGCCGGGCACGTTGGTCTGGCACTCGTCGTCCACGGCCACGAAGCCGCGCTCGTCCAGATCCACACCGGAGTCGGACGAGAACAGCTTTTCCGTGTTCGGGGTGCGGCCGACAGCAACGATGAGCTTGTCGCACTTGATCTGCTGCTCGTTACCATCGCCGTCCTCATAGGTGACGTAGACCAGGTTGCGCTTCACCTCGGTCTTGGTCACGCGGCACTTGAGGCGGATGTCCAGGCCCTGCTTCTTGAAGCTCTTATGGGCATCCTTGGCGATGGCCTGATCCACGCCGGCCAGGAAGGTATCCTGAGCTTCCAGCATGGTGACTTCGGACCCGAGACGATTCCAGACGCTGCCGAGTTCGAGGCCGATGACGCCGGCACCAATTACGCCGACACGCTTGGGCACCTCATCAAACTCCAGCGCGCCTTCGCTGTCGACGATCTTGCCTTCCTTCATCGGCGCCGGCGGAATCTCGATCGGGCGCGAACCGGTGGCGATGATGATGTTCTTGGCCCCATAGGTGCTCTTGTTGCCCTTGAGGTCGGTTACTTCCACCTGTTTGCTGTTGAGCACGCGGCCCCAGCCATGAATGGAGGTAACCCCGTTGGACTTGAACAGCCCCGCGATACCGCCGGTCAGATTACCGACGATCTCGTTCTTGTTCTTCATCATCTGCTCGATATCGACATCGAGCTCCTTGATCTTCAGGCCCTGCTTCTCGAAGCCGTGTTTCGCCTCCTCGTACTTATGGGAGGTTTCAAGCAGCGACTTGGACGGGATACAGCCCACGTTCAGGCAGGTGCCGCCCAGCACCTGGTCGCCCTTGTCGTCCTTCCAGCCTTCGACACAGGCGACGTTCATTCCCTGCTGCCCGGCGCGGATCGCTGCCACATAGCCGCCGGGGCCGGAGCCGATAACGATGACGTCATAGTCTTGGGACATAGTATTTCCTGCTTTCCAGTGATTCGTTGTCAGACGTCCAGAAGAATCCGCGCCGGATCCTCAAGCAGCTCCTTGATTGTCACAAGAAACTGCACAGCTTCCTTACCGTCAATCATACGATGGTCGTAGGACAGTGCCAGATACATCATCGGCAGCACCTTAACCTCGCCGTTGACGGCCATAGGGCGCTCCTGAATCTTGTGCATGCCAAGGATCGCCGTCTGTGGCGGGTTCAGGATCGGCGTCGAAATCAGCGACCCGAAAATACCGCCATTGGTGATCGAGAAGGTACCACCGGTCATCTCCTCGATGGTGAGCTTGCCGTCCCGCGCCTTCTGGCCGAATGTGTTGATGCCCTGCTCCACGTCGGCGACCGAGAGTGCATCCGCGTCACGCAGCACCGGCACCACCAGGCCCCGGTCTGTGGAAACGGCGATACCCACATCCTGGTAGCCGTGATAGACCATTTCATTGCCGTCGATGGAGGCGTTGACCGCGGGGAAACGTTTGAGGGCTTCAGTCGCCGCTTTCACGAAAAAGCCCATGAAACCGAGCTTAACGCCATGGCGCTTCTCAAAGGACTCCTTGTACTGCTGACGGATGTCCATGATCGGCTGCATATTCACCTCGTTGAACGTGGTGAGCATGGCCGTGGTCTGCTGCACATCCACCAGTCGCTTGGCGATGCTGGCGCGCATGCGGGTCATCGGCACGCGCTTCTCGGGGCGTTCACCCTGCGGCATGCTGCCGGCCGGTGCCTCGGGGGCGGCCGACTGGCCTGCGCCGCCACTGCTTTTCGCGGCGGGCGCCGGTTCACTGCCTTTCTGATCCGCAGCGCGCTGAACGTCTTCCTTCAGCACGCGGCCGCCCTTACCGGTGGCCTCGACCTTCGACAGATCAACGCCCTTTTCTTCCGCCATCTTCTTCGCGGCCGGGCTGACCAACGGCTCCTCGCCACTGTCCTCGCCCTTGTCATCGGCCGCGGCCGGTTGTTCGGGGGCTGGCTCTTCCCTGGCGGCGGATTCGTCGCTGGCGCCGCCCTCAGACTCCTCCTTCGCGTCACCGCTGCTGGCGGAACCGGACTCGCCTTCCGCGAACTTCCCGATCACTTCGCCACTCTCAACGGTATCGCCCTCGTCCTTGACGATCTCCTTGATGACACCGTCGCCGGGAGCCACGACCTCGAGCACCACCTTGTCGGTCTCGATATCGACGATCAGCTCATCCCGCTCGCACTGTTCGCCGGGTTTCTTGTGCCAGGTAGCGATCGTGCCTTCCGCAACTGATTCGGGAAAAACCGGAGCTTGGATATCTGTTGTCATTGCTCTTCCTTACTTGTCAGTACCCGTCAGACGGAGAATGCGTCTTCAACGAGTTGTTTCTGTTCCTGGGCGTGTACGCTTGGATAACCAGAGGCTGGCGCTGCCGACGCCTTGCGCCCCGCGTACTGCAGTCTCGGCTTCTTCCTGGTGCGATCCAGTGCATGCCGCATGTGGTGCTGACTGGAATACCAGGCGCCCTGGTTCATGGGCTCCTCCTGGCACCAGACCGCGGTCTCGATGCCGGTATAGGGTGCCAGCACCGCATCCAGATCATCGTGCGGGAACGGATAGAGCTGTTCGATCCGCACGATCAGCGTGTCTTCCCGCCCGTCGGAACGCTGCCTCTCAAGCAGGTCGTAATAGACCTTGCCGCTGCACATGATCAAACGGTTAACTTTCCGCGGGTCCGGCATTTCCTTCGGAGGCAGGACTGTGCGGAAAGTGCCCTCACACAGGTCGTCCAGCGAGGACACCGCCTCCTTGTGACGCAGCAGGCTCTTAGGCGTCAGCGCGATCAACGGCTTGCGCAGAGGCCGTTTCACCTGACGGCGGAGCATGTGGAACACCTGGGACGGCGTGGTCGGAACGCAGACCTGGATGTTGTGCTCCGCTGAAAGCTGCAGGAACCGCTCAAGTCGCGCGGAAGAATGCTCGGGCCCCTGGCCCTCATAGCCATGGGGAAGAAGCAGGGTCAGCCCGCAGAGCCGACCCCACTTGTGCTCACCACTGGTGATGAACTGGTCAACCACCACCTGCGCGCCATTGACGAAGTCACCGAACTGCGCTTCCCAGATGGTCAGCGTTGTGGGCGTGGTCGTGGCATAACCGTATTCAAAACCCACTGCTGCCGCCTCGGAGAGCAGAGAGTCGTAGATCTCGAAGCGCGGCTGGTCATCCCGGACGTGCTCAAGCGGCACGTATTCGCTGCCGTCCTTCTGGTTGTGCAGGACCGCATGACGGTGCGAAAAGGTGCCGCGGCGTGAATCCTGGCCGGTGAAGCGGATCGGATGCCCCTCGTTCAGCAGCGTGGCGTACGCCATCGTTTCCGCGTAACCCCAGTTCAACGGTAACGCGCCCTGCGTCATCTTGCCGCGGTCCTCCATGATCTTCTTGACCTGGCGTTGCACCGTGAATCCTTCCGGTACCGTCGAGATCCGGCGGCCCAGCGCCTGCAGGGTCTTCATGGGTACGCTGGTCTTGCACCGCGCCGTCCATTCATGACCCAGGTAGGGTGTCCAGTCCACGTAGAGATCGGTATTGGGTTCCTTGACCAGGGCGTCCACCACATGGTCGCCGTTGTCCAGCTTATCGCGGTACTCCTCGAACAGCTTCTTGGCGTCCTGCTCCTGGATGGTCCCGTCATTGACGAGCTGCTTCACATACAGGTCACGGGTCGTGGGGTGATTCCGGATCTTCTCGTACATCCGCGGCTGCGTGGCGGAAGGCTCATCCGCCTCGTTATGGCCGCGCCGGCGGTAGCACACCAGGTCAATGACAACGTCCTGGCCGAACTCGTTGCGGTAATCCATGGCGAGCTGGGTCACATAGAGCACCGCCTCGGGATCATCGCCATTCACATGCAGGATCGGCGCCTGGACCATCTTCGCCACATCGGTGCAGTACTCCGTTGAGCGCGCGTCCAGGCGATGGCTGGTGGTGAACCCGATCTGGTTATTGACCACGATGTGAACGGTGCCGCCAATGCCGAAGCCCCGTGTCAGGGACATCTGGAGGCTCTCCATGACCACGCCCTGGCCGGCAAAGGCCGCATCACCATGGATCGCGATCGGCAGCACCTGCTGCCCCGTCTCATCCTCGCGGCGTGCCTGGCGTGCACGGACTGAGCCGCTCACTACCGGGGTCACGATCTCCAGGTGCGACGGGTTGAAGGCCAGCGCCAGGTGGACCTCGCCACCGGGGGTCATCACGTTGGAGGAGAAGCCCTGGTGGTATTTCACGTCCCCTGAGCCCTCGTCCATGGTCACCTTGCCGTCAAACTCATCAAACAGCTCCCTGGGGTTCTTCCCGAGGGTATTGACCAGGATGTTGAGCCGGCCCCGGTGGGCCATGCCAATGACAATCTCGCGCGCCCCGTAGGAACCGGCGCGCTGGATGAGCTCGCTGACACAGGGTGTGAGCGATTCCGCGCCTTCAAGCCCAAACCGCTTGGTCCCCGGGTACTTGGAACCAAGATACTTCTCCAGACCTTCGGAAGCGTTGAGCCGCTCCAGCAGGTTCAGCCGGGTTTTCGTCTCATAGTTGGGGTGCGACTTCACGCTCTCCAGCCGATGCTGGAACCAACGCTTCACCGTGGTATCCACGATGTGCATGTACTCGGCGCCCACGGTACTGCAGTAGGTGCGCTCCAGCCCATCGATGATATCCCGCAGCTTCATCCGCTCAGAGCCGAAGAACAGCGACCCGGTCTGGTATTCCACATCCAGATCGTCATCATCCAGCTCGTGATAGCGGAAATCGAGATCCTTCACTTTGGGCCGGTTCAGCAGCCCAAGGGGATCCAGGTCCGCATTCTGATGGCCACGGAAACGATAGGCATTGATCAGCTGGAGAACGCGGACCTGCTTTTCTTCGGCCTTGGAGATGGAAGAGGGAGCGCCCTGGGCGGGAGAGTAACGGCGCTGGTTCTGGGCAATGTATCGGAACTGGTCTCGGATTTCTCGGTGTGGAACATCGGGTCTGTGGTCGCCTGGTATTCCCGGAAGCTGGTCAAAATAACGCCGCCATTCTTCCGGAACGCCGTTGGGATCCTTGAGGTAGGTTTCGAACAGATCCTCAACGTAAGCCAGATTCCCACCCTGCAGGTGGGACGTCCGCCACAGCTGCTCCATTATGCTTTCATGCATGGCACTCGCTCGCCTCTGACTGGACTTCGTGTCAGCAAACGCGGCCCTGGCCTTTTGAGCTCCGGCCGCGTGCCCTTGCGCGACACGGTGTTGCCGTGACGCGCATTAACCAAGGGCGGCCTGCGGGCCGCCCTGAGCGTCTTCTGGCGTGAACTGTGTCGCAATAATCAGGTTGTGCGCTGCATCAGCATAGTACGGATATGGCCGATTGCACGTGTCGGGTTCAGTCCTTTGGGGCAGACACTCACACAGTTCATGATCCCGCGGCAGCGGAATACACTGAACGGGTCATCCAGATTATCGAGACGTTCCGCGGTCGCCGTATCACGGCTGTCCGCCAGAAAACGATACGCCTGCAGCAGCCCAGCAGGGCCAACGAACTTGTCCGGGTTCCACCAGAACGACGGGCAGGCCGTTGAGCAGCAGGCGCATAGAATACACTCATAGAGCCCGTCGAGTTTCTCCCGGTCCTCGGGGGACTGGAGACGCTCGATGGCGGGCTCCGGATTATCATTGATCAGGTACGGCTGGATCCTCTCGTACTGCTGGTAGAAGATCGACATGTCCACCACCAGGTCCCGTACCACGGGCAGCCCCGGCAGCGGGCGCAGTACCAGCTTGTTATTCTTAACAACTTCCGACACCGGCGTGACGCACGCCAGCCGGTTCATGCCGTTGATATTCATCCCGTCCGAGCCGCAGACGCCCTCACGGCAGGAACGACGGAATGCCACACTGACATCATCCTCCTTGATCATGTGCAGCACGTCGAGAACCATCAGATCCTTGCCTTCCGGAAGCTCAACTTCGACGTCCTGCATGTACGGCACATTGTCCGTTTCAGGATTGTATCGATAGAGACTGACCAGCATCACAACACCTCTTTATTAGTACTTCCGGACTGTCGGCGGGAATGCATCCATCGAGCGCGGCGCAAAGTTGACCTCACGCTGCCCCAACCGCTTTTCAAGCGGGAAGTAGATGGAGTGCTTCAGCCACTGTTCATCGTCACGCTCGGTGTAGTCGTTCCGCGCGTGGGCGCCACGGCTTTCACGCCGCTCAATGGCTGATACCGCCGTTGCGTACGCAACCTCGTAGAGGTTTTCCAGTTCCAGCGCTTCGACACGGGCGGTGTTGAAGGCGTTGCTGGTGTCCTCGAGTTTCGTGTTGCGGATCTTTTCGCCGATCTCATCCAGAATTCTGAGGCCTTTCTCCATGGGTTCGCCATCGCGGAAAACCCCGAAGTAAAGCTGCATGGTGTCCTGGAGTTCCTTCTTGACATCGTAGACACGCTCGGTGCCCTCACCACTGTTGAGGCGATCCAGACGCGCCATGGCGCGCTCGATGTCGCTTTCACTCGCCTCCATGGCGTCGCCGCCCTCGCGCAGCTGCTTTTCGATCTGCAGGCCCGCGGCACGGCCGAACACCACCAGATCCAGCAGGGAGTTGCCGCCCAGGCGGTTGGCACCGTGTACGGATACCGAGGCCGCCTCACCGCAGGCAAAGAGCCCTTCAATGGGCTGGTCATTGCCACTGGCGTCCTGGGTCATCACCTGACCGCCGATGTTGGTCGGCAGGCCGCCCATCATGTAGTGGCAGGTCGGCACCACCGGAATCGGCTCCTTCACCGGATCCGCATGCGCGAAGGTCCGGGAAAGCTCCAGGATACCCGGCAGGCGCAGATTCAGTGTCTCCTCGCCAAGGTGGTCGAGCTTGAGGTAGACATGGTCCTTGTTGGGGCCACAACCACGGCCTTCCAGAATCTCCAGAACCATGGACCGGGCCACAACGTCGCGGCCGGCCAGATCCTTGGCGTTCGGGGCATAGCCTTCCATGAAGCGCTCGCCCTCCGAATTCACCAGATAACCGCCCTCGCCACGGCAACCCTCGGTCACCAGAGTGCCCGCACCATGGATACCAGTGGGGTGGAACTGCCACATCTCCATATCCTGAACCGGAATACCGGCCCGCAGGGCCATGCCCACGCCGTCACCGGTGTTGATCAGGGCGTTGGTGGTGGAGGCGTAGATGCGGCCAGCACCGCCGGTTGCCAGTACCGTGGCCTTGGACTTGATGTAGACGACTTCGCCAGTCTCCATCTCGATGGCGATGACACCCACCACCTGCCCATCCTGGTTCTTCACCAGATCGACGGCATACCACTCATTCAGGAAGGTGGTGCCGCCCTGCAGGTTCGCCTGGTAGAGGGTGTGAAGCAGTGCGTGGCCGGTACGGTCCGCTGCCGCGCAGGTGCGCGCCGCCTGACCGCCCTTGCCGTATTCCTTGGACTGACCGCCGAAGGGCCGCTGGTAGATACGGCCATTCTCGAAACGGGAGAACGGCAGCCCCATGTGCTCCAGTTCATAGACGGCACGCGGGCCGACGGAACACATGTACTCGATGGCTTCCTGATCCCCGATGTAGTCGGAGCCCTTAACGGTGTCATACATGTGCCAACGCCAGTCATCGTTCGGATCCGCACTGGCAATGGCACAGGTAATGCCACCCTGGGCGGAGACGGTATGCGACCGGGTCGGAAAGACTTTCGAGATGCATGCTGTGTTGATGCCGGACTGAGTCAGCTGCTGCGCGGCCCGCAGACCGGAACCGCCACCACCGATCACGAGTGCATCAAACGACATGGTTCTAAGATTGGACATGATTCAGAGCCCCCAGAGAATCTCGAAACCCCAGACGAGGTAGATAAACATGATCAGCCCGCAGCCGGCCTGGATGACAAACCGCAGCGCTGTCGGCTTGATGTAATCGGTAGTGACCGTCCAGAGACCGACCCACGAGTGGATACCCAGCGAGATCAGCGCCAGCAGGCTGAAGATGCGCATCCACATCTGGTCGAACAGGCCGGCCCACTGTGCGTAATCGAGATCGGACGACCCCAGCACAAACCCCGTCAGAAACAGGGTATACAGCGCCAGCACCACGGCTGATACGCGCTGCATCAGCCAGTCATAGGCACCGGTGCGCCCGAGGTTGGTGACACTCTTTACCATATCCAGACTCCCAGCAGAACAATCAGTACGGCAGAGACCACAAAGGTGATCTTGGTGCTGAGTCGACCGCCCTCAAGCGTCTCCCCAACGCCCATATCCATGACCAGGTGACGGATACCCGCCACCAGATGGTAGGCAAGCGCCGATAGCGTGCCCCAGACCACCAGCTTGCTCAGCGGGTGCGTCATGAGCTCCGCCACGGCCGCGAACCCGGCCTCACCGGCCAGTGACTGGTCGAGGCCATAGAGAAGGAATGCGATCCCGACGAATGCCACAATACCGCTAATTCGATGCAGGATTGAGGCAATGGCGGGAATGGGAAAATGGATGGTGCTGATTTCTAGGTTAACCGGTCGTTTGGTCGTCACGGCTCCTGACCCCTGTCTGGTGCGCCGGGCGGTGTCGGTCGGCCCCGACAGCCGGGCACAGTGTGTTGGTGGATCATCGTTCTGATCAGCGGGCGGGTTAGAACCGCCGTCTCTGGCGGGCTCCCGTCTACGGGCTTGGAATTATAGAGACTGCCCCCGGTGATTACAAACCGGCAAGAGGACCTCCAGCGGCCCGCAGGTAACAGACAGATTGACAATTGGTAACACCGCCCTATATTTTCGCGAACCGCGAAGGCGTTAGAAGCGATCCCGCCGACTGGCCCACCCCGACGCCTGATCCGTGACGTCCGGGTCAATCTTCTGCGATACTTGGGTTCGCTGTGCGTCATCTCCAGCACTGGTTTGCTGAACTGACAGGAGAACACCATGTCCAACGAGAAAGCAACGCTTTCGGTCGGAGGCCGAACCCTGGAACTTCCGGTCTATTCCGGTACACAGGGCCCTGATGTGATTGATGTGAGAAATCTGGTCACGGAAGGCTGGTTCACCTACGACCCCGGTTTTGTTTCCACCGCCGCGTGCGAATCGAAGATCACCTTCATCGACGGGGCGAACGGGGTTCTCCTGCATCGCGGCTACCCCATCGAGCAGCTGGCCAACAACGCCGATTACCTCGAAGTCTGTTACCTGCTGCTCCACGGCGAACTCCCCACCGCCGAAGAAAATGAACGCTTCCGCCGCACCGTCAACAATCACACCATGATCCACGACCAGATGAGCCATTTCTTCAACGGGTTCCGCCGCGACGCGCACCCGATGGCCATCATGGTCGGCGTGGTCGGGGCACTCTCCGCCTTCTATCACGACACCATGGACCTTACCGACGTGCACGAGCGCGAAGTTGCGGCCCACCGTCTGATCGCCAAGATGCCGACCATCGCGGCCATGTGCTACAAGTACTCGATCGGCCAGCCCTTCATGTATCCGCGCAACGATCTGGGCTATGCCGAGAACTTCCTGTACATGATGTTCGGCGTACCCTGTGAGGAATACAAGGTGAACCCGGTCCTGGCCAAGGCCATGGACAAGATCTTCATCCTGCACGCGGACCATGAGCAGAACGCCTCCACCTCAACGGTCCGCCTCGCGGGCTCCACCGGCGCCAATCCCTTCGCGGTCATCGCGGCGGGCATTGCAGCCCTCTGGGGGCCGGCACACGGCGGTGCCAATGAGGCGGTCCTGAACATGCTCAACGAGATCGGTGATGAATCCAACGTCGAACACTGCGTCGAGCGGGCCAAGGACAAGGACGACCCCTTCCGCCTGATGGGCTTCGGCCACCGGGTCTACAAGAACTTTGATCCCCGCGCCCGGGTTATGCGCGACACCGCCCACGAGGTACTTCAGGAGCTGGGGCTTGAGAATGACCCGCTGCTGCGGATTGCCCAGCGCCTCGAGCAGATCGCTCTGGAAGACGAGTACTTCATTGAGCGCAAACTCTACCCGAACGTCGACTTCTACTCCGGGATCATCCTCAAGGCCATCGGCATCCCGACCTCGATGTTCACAGTGATCTTCGCGCTCTCGCGCACGATTGGCTGGTTCTCCCACTGGAACGAGATGGTCAGCGGCAACTACCGCATCGGTCGGCCGCGCCAGCTCTACAGCGGCTATACCAAGCGCGACTATCCCAGCGAGTAACAGCACCCCCGAAAACCCGCTCCCGAGCGGGTTTTCTCGTTTCAGGAGACAGGAGGAGGCAGCGTCCCATGCAGATTGCTTTCATTGGACTCGGGGTCATGGGTTTTCCCATGGCCGGGCACCTGGCCCGGCATGACGGATTCAGTGTGCGGGTCTACAACCGCACGGAGGAAAAGGCACAGGACTGGGCCCGCGACTACCCCGGCGAGACCGCAGAAGGTATTGGGCAGGCCGTGGTGGATGCGGATGCCGTCGTTACCTGCGTGGGGGCGGATCCGGATCTGAGAGCGCTCTACACCGGCGAGTACGGCATCATTGCTAATGCTCCTGAGGGCGCGCTTCTGATCGACCACACCACGGCGTCAGCCAGTGTTACCCGGGAACTGGCGGAACAGGCGGCCAAGGCCGGGCACAGCTGGGTGGACGCGCCGGTCTCCGGCGGCCAGAAGGGTGCCGAAAACGCCCAGCTGACCATCATGTGCGGTGGCGAACGTGGCGCCTTCGACCGGGCCCTCCCCGTGCTCAACTGCTACGGCAAGGCCGTGCATTACATGGGGGGAGCGGGTCATGGCCAGCTCACCAAGATGGTGAACCAGATTACCGTCGCCGGTCTTCTGCAGGGGCTCTCGGAAGGGCTTCATTTCGCCGAGGAGGCGGGGCTTGACCCGGCATCGGTTGTGCAGGCCATCAGTGGCGGTGCGGCCCAGTCCTGGCAGATGGATAACCGCGCCCAGACCATGATCGAGGGAGAGTACAACCACGGCTTTGCAGTTGACTGGATGCGCAAGGACCTGGGCATCTGCATTGCGGAGGCCCGGAACAACGGCGCCAGCCTGCCCGTTGCCGCACTGGTCGACCAGTTCTACTCAGACGTGCAGAACCTGGGCGGGGGACGCTGGGATACCTCAGCGCTTCTGGAGCGGCTGCGGGCAAACTCCTGACCCCGTACCACGGATCGCCCGCGGGGCGGGCTCCTACCACATACACCGTAGGAGCGAGCCTCGCTCGCGATACCTTTGATCGCCTGCAAGGCAGGCTTCTCTAAAGCGGGCGTCGGGATCAACCCACGCCCGTTGACTCTGGTTAAGGATTGGGTTCGACGAGCTTTCAGG
>NZ_CAJXMA010000056.1:0-18248 GCF_913056445.1 uncultured Halovibrio sp. | reverse complement strand
GTGCTCATTGAGGGCGGACATGGACTCGAGGGTATCCCGGTCCGGTGAATCCATATCGATGATCACCACGTCCGGCTCCTCCTGGGCAACAGCTGCCACGAGCCCTCGCGTGCTGCTGCGTTGCCCCACCACCTCGTAGCCCTCGGAGGTCAGTGCGTCGCACACCATCGCTGCCCGTTCCGGCTCGTTGTCCACCAGCATGACACGTACACCGCTCTGATCCGCCGACATGCTCCATCCCCAGCGTCGATTCGCGCCATTCTGAAGCAAAAGCCACGCCAGCCTCCTTGCCCATGAAACCGGTCTCAATCGCCGGCTTCAACGGAGCGAGCGCCCCAATGCAGTGCAATCTGCCCCGAAACAGGACATGACTGGGCTCCCCCTCCCCTGATTGGGGCCATTTCAGGCAGGCATGGGAAATGCTTGCGAACGGAGAAGCAACACCATCACAGACCACGGGTACCGAAGCCCGGTCACCGGCACCGAATCCGTGCCGGGGCCGGGCTTCTTCTGTTCAGGGAGCATCCATCATGGGCTGCAAAACCACATGCCCCTACTGCGGCGTCGGCTGCGGTGTCGACGCCACTATCAAGGAAGACACCCTCGAGCCGGTCCAGGGTGATCCGGACCATCCTGCCAACGCGGGGCGGCTGTGCGTGAAGGGGTCCGCCTTGCACGAAACGCTCGGTTCCCAGGGCCGGCTGACCCGACCGCGCATTCAGGGACGTGATACGGACTGGGACGAGGCGATCCAGTACCTGGGCGCGGAACTGACCCGCCTGCAGCAGGAACAGGGCGGCCAGTCGATTGCCTTCTACCTCTCCGGCCAGCTCCTCACCGAGGATTACTACGTGGCCAACAAGTTCGCCAAGGGCTTCATCGGCACGCCACACGTGGATACCAACTCACGGCTGTGCATGTCCTCGGCGGTTGCCGCCCACAAGCGTGCATTCGGCGAGGACGCGGTGCCGGGCTGCTACGAGGACCTGGAACTGGCCGACCTGCTGGTGCTTGCCGGCGCCAATCCAGCCTGGAACCATCCCATCCTGTACCAGCGTATGCAGAGGGCAGGCGACAACAGGCCCGAACGGCGGATGGTGGTGATTGATCCCCGGCGCACCGCGTCCTGTGAGCAGGCTGACCTGCATCTGCCCCTGCGGCCGGGAACGGACGCCATCCTCTGGAATGGTCTTCTGGTATGGCTCGCGGATTCCGGCGCGCTGGATCAGGCCTGGATCGGCGCCCACTGCAACAGCCCTGACGCCGCCCTTCAGGCAGCTCGTGATAGTTCACCCACCCCGGAAGCCGTCGCCGACCAGTGCGACCTGACTGTGGCGGACGTCCGCACCTTCTATGAATGGTTCGCCGCGACCCCGCGCACCACCAGCTTCTGGTCCCAGGGGCTGAACCAGAGCCGCTCCGGCACGGACAAGGCCAACGCCATCATCAACTGCCACCTGGCCACCGGCCGCATCGGCCAGCCCGGCGCCACACCCTTCTCCGTGACCGGCCAGCCCAACGCCATGGGCGGACGCGAGGTCGGCGGGCTCGCCAATCAGCTGGCCGCACACATGGACTACGACACCCCTGGGGCACGGGAGGCCCTGGCCCATTTCTGGCAGGCTCCATCCCTGCCCACGGACCCCGGGCACAAGGCTGTTGCCCTCTTTGAGGCCATGGAGCGCGGTGAGATCCAGTGCGTCTGGATCATGGCCACCAACCCGCTGGTGTCGCTCCCGGACCCGGAGCGGGCACGCCATGCACTGACCCAGTGCCCGCTGGTCATTGTCTCGGACTGTGTGGCCGACACTGACACCCTGGCCCTGGCGGATGTCGCCCTGCCGGCCATGGGCTGGGCCGAGAAGGACGGCACCGTTACCAATTCCGAACGCTGCATCTCGCGCCAGCGGGGCCTGATACCGGCCGTCGGCGAGGCACGCCCGGACTGGTGGATCATCAGCGCCGTGGCCCGGGCCATGGGATTCAATGCAGCGTTTGACTATGCCGGCCCCGCAGCGATCTTCCGGGAACACGCCCTGGCTTCGACCCTTTCCGGTGCCCCCCGACAGCAGTTCAACCTGGGTGCACTTGCCGCCTTTTCCGACCGCGACTATAACGCCATGACGCCGGTCCAGTGGCCGGTCACACCGGAACACCCCCGTGGCCGTGAGCGGTTGTTCGGGGATGGCGCCTTCCCCACACCGGACGGTCGGGCCCGTTTCACCCCCATTCATCCCACGGCACCGGCAAGGGGGCCCACAGTAACCACCCCCCTGTGGGTCACCAGCGGCCGCATCCGCGACCAGTGGCATACCATGACCCGCACGGGCCGAGCAGCACGTCTTCTCCAGCACCTGTGTGAACCGTTTATTGAGGTCCATCCGGACGACCTCGCAGCTCACGATCTCGCGGATGGCGACCTGGCCTGGCTCAGCAACGGCCAGGGCCGGTACCTGGGTCGAACCAGGGCCAGTGACGGTATGCGGCCGGGGGAGGTATTCGTGCCCATCCACTGGAACCACCAGTTCACCACGAACGGACTGGCTTCCGCGCTTTTCCCCAGAGTCATCGATCCGCTTTCCGGACAGCCGGAAACCAAGCACGCCAGCGCCGCACTGCTGCCCTTCAACGCCCGCTGGCATGCCCGGTTACTGGGCGAACAGCCGGAGCAGTGGCCTGAAGGCCTCTACTGGGCCCGGGTACCGATGGAGAAGACGACCTGCTGGCACCTGGCCGGCAACAGCCCCATCCCGGACTGGCCCGGCACCGCGCGCCAGTGGCTCGGAGGGGAACCTGACTCGGAGATGCGGGACCCCAGGGCCGGGCGCTACCGGGCAGCCTGGTATCACGGCGATCGGTTGCGGGCGGTGCTGCTGGTGGAACCCGGGAATGACTTCCCCGGCCTCGACTGGCTGGACAGCCTCTTCCAGACGCAACCACTGGATGACGGTACACGGCGCCGTGTCCTGGCAGGCCGGGACAGCGACCAGCCAGACCCCGGCCCCATCATCTGTTCCTGCTACCAGGTGGGCGAGCGCCGGATCGAGGAAGCTCTGGCGCAAGGCTGTGACTCGGTATCCGCCCTCGGCGGTGCCCTGGGCTGTGGCACCAACTGTGGTTCCTGCGTACCGGAACTCAGGCAGTTGGTGGAACAGTCCCTGCCCGAACCCTCAGGTGATGGATGAGCGCCAGTGTTCCCGCCACCGGCCCCAGCAGATAGAAGGCAGCCATGGCCTGATCCGGCACCAGTTCCAGCATCAGGCCACCGAAAAGCGTGCCGCTGCCGAAACCGATGGTATGGACACTGATCAGGCGCCCGGAGACCTGGCCCTGGGCATCCGGGCGCCGTGCCCGCAGGATGCTGCCGTACCAGGGGGCGGCCAGGGTAAGCCCGGCGGTGATCAGGCACACGGCTACGCCCACACCGATCACGCTGGACGAAGCCGCCAGCAATACGCCCCCCAGGGTAAATACGCCGAGCCAGAGGCCACTCAGGATTCGGGGCATGGGCGACAGCCAGCGGTTCCCCAGGGGCCCGGCGAGGACCGCGGAAACCGATGCCACCATCAGCACCGTCCCCGTCCACTGGGAGGCCGTTACCGAATCGAGGTCTGCCAGGTTCTGGATGTAGGGCCCCAGAGCAAACTGGAGTTGCCCCACCCAGAGGGTGATCACGAACCCAAGGGCATACAGGGGCCAGTCCTCGTTCCAGGGCGGCGCCACGGCGCTTTCACGGTTTCCGGACGGCTCCGGGGCCACGCCCGCTGCGAAGTACCACTGCATGAGCCACAGAGCCGCGCCCAGCAGGACAATCAGGACCAGCCCCAGCGGCAGGCTCCATATCGCCGCCAGCGCCACGATGCCTGGACCCATGACGCGCCCGGCATGGGTTGAGGCCTGGATGTAGGCCAGTGTCTCCGGCCACTGGGCAACCGGTTTGTCCGCCAGCGCGAAACGCTGGGCAGAGGGGAATACGCCGCCAGTGGCAATGCCGTAGACCAGGCGCGTCGCGATGGCGATGACCGCAATCCAGAAGGGAGACGACAGGGCAAGGATCGCCAGGATCAACAGGCCATAGCAGACCACCACCAGCCCCATGGTGAGGCGCATCACCGGCAGGGCCCCATGGCTGTCCGTACGCCGGCCCCAGACCGGACTGCTCACGGCCACCAGAATCAGGCTGGCGGCAACCAGCACCGACCAGAAAACGGGCGGCAGCCCAGTGCGTTCAATGATCCAGGGCAGGGTTGCCAGCAGCGATGACTGGAACAGCCCCATGACAGTGACGGTGGCGACCGCCAGAAACAGCTTCATGTGGGCTCCCGCCGCTGATGAGGGCCACGCAACAGGATCATTCCTGCGGCATGGGCGCCCCCTGGCTCAGGCGCTCCACGGCCTGCCGACACTGTTCATCAAGCTCGCCAGTGCTGCGGACGCCCAGACCCATATCCCGCAGACGGCCATCCTCCAGACCATAGATGCAGCCGTGGACCGAGAGCTCCTGGCCGCCCCGCCAGGCATCCGCCACCACCGTGGTCCGACAGACATTGGCAACCTGCGCCACCACGTTCAGCTCGCAGAGCTTGTTAACGGCGGCCATCTCATCCGGCTGGGCCGCCAACAGTTCCCGATAGTCCGCAGCGACGTTCTGGATGTGGCGCAGCCAGTTGTCGATCAGCCCCAGGTGGGCATCCTGATAAGCCGCTTTGACGCCACCGCAGCCGTAATGACCGCAGACGATCACGTGCTTCACCTTCAGGACTTCCACGGCGAACTGCAGCACCGACAGCAGGTTCAGGTCGGTCTGCACCACCACATTGGCCACATTCCGGTGCACGAACAGCTCACCAGGCATCAGCCCCACCACCTGGTTGGCGGGAACCCGGCTGTCGGCACAGCCGATCCACAGGTATTCCGGCGCCTGCTGCTGGGAGAGCCGCTCAAAGAAATCCGGATCCTGCGCCAGCGTGTCCTGAACCCACTGCGCGTTGTTATCGAACAGATGCTTGAGTGCTGTTGCCAATATCCCCCCTAATCCACCTGTGGCCGTCAGCCCCATCTTACCGGGCAGCCGACCCGCGGGGAACCGGATTGCGGGCCCCACCATTAACATTTATATTTATTGAATCTTTTAAGGAAATGGAACCGGCATGGCCCGCAGCCGCGAAAAACGCCTGAAAAGCGCCCGCTTTTTCTTTCCGGCCGCCTGCCTCCATGCGGCCATCGCAATGCCGTTGTCCATGGCCGCCATGCTGGCCGGCTGGCGCTGGGCTCCCGGTCTGGCAGGCAGCCACCATGGTCACGAGATGGTGTTCGGCTTTGCCCTGGCGGTGATTGCTGGCTACACCCTTGGCCCTCAGCCCAGGCGCTGGCTGGCTGCACTGTTCGGGCTCTGGCTGGCTGCTCGTCTGGGCTACGCCCTGGCACCCGGATTCTGGCTGAGCCAGCTGCTCAGCCCCGCATTCGCCCTGTTGCTGGCCTGGCGGGTGGTCCCCCGCTTCAATGCCGCCAAGAAATGGCGCAACCGCATGCTGGTGCCGCTGATGGTGAGCCTGTGCGGTCTTCCCCTGCTCTGGCTGATACTGCCGATCATCCCGGTTCCGGGGGCCACGACGCTGCTTCACACCGGGGTAGCCCTGCTGCTGCTTCTGATGACCTTCATGAGCGGGCGACTGATCGCTCCAGCTGTGGCGGGCACTCTGGAAAAACGTGGCATTACGCAGGAAGCACGGGTCCAGCCGCGGATCGAGGCCGCCCTGATCCTGATACTGGGGCTGGCGGCCGCCCTGACCCTGCTGCCGCTGCCTGTATTGCCCGCAGGCACTTTTCTGGCAGCTGCCGGTATTCTGATCCTGATCCGCACGGTCCGCTGGCGGCTCTGGCTGTGCCTGGACCGGCCGGATCTGTTGGGTCTGGCGCTGGGAACAGTGTGGCTGGCAGCCGGCGCCCTGGGCATAGGCCTGGCGCAACTGCTCGGCCGGGATCCATCGGCGCTACTTCACCTGATTACAGTGGGCGCGCTGGGAACCCTGACCATCGGTGTGATGCTGCGGATCCACTATCACGCTATCCGCCGCCAGCCGCCGCCTTCAGGCGTTCTCAAGGCCACCCTGGTCCCCGTGGCAGTAGCGGCACTGGCGCGGCTGGCAGCAGGGCCGGTTCCCTGGAACGCGCCTGAGCTTCTGTGGACAGCGGCCGCTGCCTGGTCACTGGCCTATGCGTTCACTGCGGGCGCATTGATCCTGCACCGTTGAACTACAACCCAATCCGGTGAGCCGGCTGGTGAAGAAGATGTTTTTCATGCGCAGCCATGAGAACTCACGCTACGCTTGGGTGGATGTCTTCTTCGGCCCCAACAGAGACAAGGTCCACGTGATCGACAGACAGACACTGGAAATCGAAAAGACACTCCAGCCAGCACCCGGCAAATACAACGTCTGGAATAAGATCCAGTATGAGGAAGGCACCAGCCATTGACGGACATCATTGTGAGCAACTGATGTCCCAGGTACTGTATTACATTAGATTATTCTTAATTCTGGGTAATCCATTCCGGAGTCAGCCGTGGTTACTGTCCCGCACCGGAAAAACGCGCTCCTGGTCATGCTGTCCCTGCTCGCAGGCATTGTCTTCGTCGTGGTTATGGCCAGCCTGAGGTCAGGCCCCGCGGAATCCAGCTCCCCTTCGCCTGCCCGCAGTGTACGGGTCATCCCCATTACCCCCATGCCGTTTCGTGTTGAGGTCAGTGGTTACGGCAACGTGCGCGCGGCCCGACGCTGGCAGGCGGTCGCCCGAGTGGGCGGGCGCATCACCCAGCGTCACCCGGAGCTGGAAAGCGGCAACATCATCGATGAAGGCACCGAACTGCTCCGGATCGATCCAACCCGTTACGAGCTGGCCGTCGCCAGCGCCGAAGCGGATCTGGCGGCCACCCGCAGTGACCGCCGCGAGCTTGAACAGAAAGCCGCCAACACCCGGATGCTGCTCGAACTGGAGAAAGAACGCCTGGCCCTGGCGGAGAAAGAGCTTGAGCGCATCCGCCGCCTTGCAGAGAGGGACGCAGTCTCCCGAACACGTGTGGACGAACAGGAACGGGCGACACTTCAGCAACGTCAGGCCGTGCAGTCACTGGAGAATGAACTGGCACTGATGCCCAGCCAGCGTGAGAGGCTTAAGGCGCACACTGCCCGTGCCCAATCCGCTCTGGAGCAGGCCCGGCAGGATCTGGCGGACACCCGGTTCACCGCTCCCTTCGACCTGCGCATCCATGACGCCACGGTGGAAAAGCAGGAGGAAGTGCGCACAGGGCAAACCCTGCTCCGGGCCGGCGGCATCGCCCGGGCGGAAGCCGTCATCCAGCTTCCCGTTGCCCAGCTCCGCCGCCTGCTGCGTCAGCTCCCGGACACGCCCGCTGGCACAGCCGACAGATCAGTGGCGGATCTGCACCAACGCCTTGATCTCAGCAGGATCACTGCAACCCTTTCACTGGCGGGAGCCCCGGATGTCAACTGGGACGCCAGCGTCACGCGGATTGCCAGTGGCCTTGATCCGGGCACACGCACCGTCCAGGTAGTACTGAGCGTGGAAGAGCCCTACCGCAATGCCAATCCACCCGAGAAGCCACCACTGGTTCGGGGCATGTACGTGCAGGGCACCCTCTCGCTCCCAACGCCGAATGACGTGATTGCGGTTCCCGCAGCGAGCGTCCACCAAGATACCCTCTATCTGGCCGATGATCAGGACCGCCTTGAACGGCGCAGGGTCTCGGTGGGATGGACCCAGGATGATCTTGCTGTCATCCAGAAGGGGGTGACCCCCGGAGAACGGCTGGTGCTGGATGATCTGGTTCCCGCCATCGATGGAACCCGACTCAACCCGAGCCGCGATGATAAAGCCCTGAATACCATCCGGAGCCAGGCGCGGAGTTCCGCCCGATGATCCGCTGGTTTGCAGCCCACCCCACGGCTGGCAATCTCGTTCTGATCCTGATTCTGGCCATCGGGCTGTTCGCCGCACCCAACCTCAAGCGCGAGACCTTCCCCGACTACCGGCCACCGGAAGTCAGCATCACCATGGAATACCGCGGTGCAACCGCCGCAGACGTCGAAGAAGCCATCTGCCAACGGTTCAATGAAGCCCTCCAACGGGTCGAGAACCTGGATGAACTCACCTGCACGGCCCGGGACAACAGGGCGAACGCCATCGCCAGCATGAACCGTGGTGGTGATATGGGGCGTTTCCTGGACGACATCCGGACAGAGATTGAGGCGCTTCAGAACCTGCCCGAGCGCGCCGAGGACCCGGTCATTGAAGAACGTTACCGCACCGATCTGGTGGCCGCCCTCGCTATTTCCGGCCCCATGTCCTTCAACGACCTGGAGGAATACGCCGACGACCTCGAGGACCGACTGCTGCACCTGGAGGGTGTCGCGGATGTGGTAACCCGGGGCCTGTCACAGCGCCAGTGGCAGGTAGCGGTCTCGCGCGACCAACTGCGCCAATATGGGCTGGCCACCACGGATATCGCCGCGGCCCTGCAGCGCCAGAACCTGGACCTGCCTCTGGGAACCCTGGAGACGGAGCGGCAGGATGTTCAGTTGCGCTTTGTGGACCAGCGCCAACGTGCCGAAGACCTCAGGGACATCCGCATCATCAGCGGCGACAGCGGTGCCGAGATCCGGCTGGGCGACATTGCCGATGTCAGCATTTCTCATGAACGGGATGAAGAACGGGTTACCTTCAACGGTGAGCGGGCCATCATTCTGGAGGTCCACAAAAGCCTGGGGGCCGATTCGCTGCGCGTCATGGATGCGCTCAAGGCATTCCGCAACAGTGAGCTCAGGGCCACGGATGGTACCGTCAGCCTGGAACTGACCCAGGATATGACCTCCATCGTCCGGGATCGCCTCCAGATGCTGGTTGAGAACGGTCTTTTCGGGCTGGTGCTTGTGGGGTTGGTTCTGAGCCTGTTCTTCCGCCCACGCCTTGCTCTCTGGGCCCTGTTCGGACTGCCCGCCGCGTTTGCCGGAGCCTTTGCGGTCATGCTGGCGACCGGGCTTACCCTGAACATGATCACTCTGGTCGCTCTGCTCATGGCCATTGGCATCGTCATGGACGATGCCGTGGTGATTACCGATAACATCGCCACCCACGCCAAACAGAACCGCTCCCCGCTGGAAGCCGCCGCCCACGGCGCCCGCGAGGTCTTTCCCGGCGTCATGTCCTCGTTTCTGACCACGGCTTCCGTATTTGTACCTCTGGGCTTTCTGGCCGGAGAAATGGGGGCGGTGCTCGAAGTCCTGCCGGTCGCCCTGCTCGCCGCCCTGGCCGCCAGCCTCATTGAAGCCTTCTGGATCCTCCCCCATCACCTGAAACGGAGCCTGAAGACGCTGGAAGATGGTGCCGATTCCCGCTTCAGGGCGGGCTTCACGCAGCGTTTTGAGGTGCTGCGCGAGCACGCCGGACGTGTCACGGACCACGCCATCCGAGCCCGCTACCCGGTGCTTGCCGCCATACTGCTGTTCCTGTTCGGCTCTGTCGGTGTCATCGCCTTTGGGGCGATCAAGATGGAAGGAATGCCGGACATCGAAGGTGACGTACTGGAAGCACGGATCCTCATGCCCCAGGGTACCCCACTGGAACGCACCGAGGCGGTTGCAGAGCAGGTCAGCGCTGCCATGGAGGCCATCGATCAGGAGCTGAGGCCTGAGCAACCCGGAGAACAGCCCCTGGTTGAGAACATCCAGACGCGGTTCAACCATCACGCCAGTGCCGGAGAAACCGGGCCCCATATCGCCACCGTCATGGTGGACCTTCTGACGGCCGAAGCGCGCACGACGAACCTGGATACGCTCAGGCAGCGCTGGTACGAGGAGATTGGCAGCATCCATGGCCTTGTCAGCCTCAACATCCAGGAACCCGGTTTCGGCCCGGCGGGCGTTCCCATTGAGGTCCGCCTGCAGCACGAGGATCTGCACACCCTGAAACAGGCGGCCACAGACCTGTCCTCAGCCATTGGTGGTTACGCCGGCACCCTCAACATCATGGACGACCTCCGCCCCGGCAAGCCCCAACGACTGCTCTCACTCAGGGAGGGGGCCCTGGCGCTGGGCATTGATGCCCGCGATGTAGCCACCCAGATCCGGACCAGTCTGCTCGGTGAGATTGTGGACTCGGTTCAGGTCGGAGATCAGTACATCGAGCTCCTGCTGCGCCAGACAGCGAAGGAACGCAATACTCTCGACTTCCTCGCCGACAGCGTCGTGTTCAGCGCCAGCGATGGCGCCGTACCACTGACCGAAGTGGTCCGGGTTGAGAACGCGAGGGGCTGGGGGCAGATTACACGGGTCGATGGACTGCGCACCGTGACGGTCACCGCTGACGTTGATTCACAGACCGCAAACGCAGCCGCTATTGTGGGCGATCTGAGGGAAACAGAATTCCCGCAACTGAAGGATCGTTACGCCGACCTCGGAATCACCGTGGAAGGTCAGACCGCCCGCTCACAGGAAACAGGCCAGTCCATCGCCCGGGGCCTGTTGATCGGGCTTGTGGGCATATTCCTGATCCTGTCGTTCCAGTTCCGCAGCACCATCGAGCCTGTGATCGTGATGCTGGCGATCCCGGTGGCCTTCATGGGCGCCATCTGGGGCCATATCCTGATGGGCTACAACCTGTCCATGCCATCACTGATCGGAGCCGCATCCCTGGCCGGAATCGTGGTAAACAACGCCATCCTGCTGCTCCAGTTCATACGGATCCACCGGGAGCATGGCCTCGATGCCCTGAGTGCCGCCAGCCAGGCCAGCCGGGACCGGTTCCGGGCCATCTTCATCACCTCCAGCACCACCATCGCGGGTCTGCTGCCGCTGCTGACCGAGACCAGTACCCAGGCCATGGCGGTCATTCCCCTGGTGATCTCCGTTGTGTTCGGGCTGTTGATCTCAACCGCGCTGATCCTGATCGCACTGCCGGCGTTCTACGCCATCCTCAGCGATCTTGGCCTAACCAGTACGGACGCGGATGCCTTTTAAGACTGAATTAAGGTTGCGCCCATAGGCTGGAGCCTGAATACATGGGCAGCGGAGAACCAACCATGAATCAGGACAATCAGGTGCGGGTCTGGGACCCGTTCATACGCATCTTCCACTGGCTTCTGGTCATTGCCTTCTTTACGGCCTATCTGACCGAGGGAGAGCCCGAGTGGCTGCATGCCTGGGCGGGCTACCTCATTGTGGGGCTGCTGGTATTGCGCATTATCTGGGGCTTTATCGGAAGCGAACACGCCCGTTTCAGCAGCTTCGTGTTCTCTCCCGGCACCATACTGGCGTACCTGCGCGACACTATCCGGGGACGCGCCGCGTACTACCGGGGGCACAACCCGGCAGGCGGTGCCATGATCCTCGCGATCATCCTGTCCCTGCTCATCACCTCCGGCGCCGGAATGGTCGTCCTCGCGGGGGAGGAAGGCGAAGGGCCTCTCGCCGGCTGGCTGATTGCCACACCGGAGATGCAGTCAGGGGTTGCCCCCGGCGAAACGCATAACAAGTCTGAAGAGGGCGAAGAAGCCCACGAAGAGGAAGAACACGAGGAAAGCGCCCTGGTGGAAACGGCCGAAGAAGTCCATGAGTTGTTTGCTAACCTGACGCTGGCGCTGGTGATTCTTCACGTGATCGCCGTGATCGTGGAAAGCATCCGCGAACGCCAGAACCTGGTCCGATCCATGTTCACCGGATACAAGAGGGGGCACTGATGACAATCCTGCGGAAATGGCGGCGGCCCATGGCCGCCCCACTGCTGCTTGCGGCGCTTATACCCATTGCCGGCGCCGATCATGACGAGGTCCGGGAACTGCATGAGAATGAGGACATCGTTGGTCTTGAACAGATCCTCAGCACCTTTCACCAGCGTTACCCCGATGGCCGGGTACTGGAAGTGGAGCTGGAGTGCGAGGACGACGAGCACATCTACGAACTGGAAATCCTTGGCCCATCGGGAGAGGTCCGTGAACTGCGCTTTGACGCCGTTACCGGTGACTTTCTGGGTGAAGAGGATTCGGATGACTGATGCGACTGTTACTGGTTGAGGACGAGGCCGCCCTGGCCGAACAGCTGAGAAAGGCGCTGAGTGATGCGGGCTTTGCCACGGATGTCACCGGCGACGGCATTGAGGCGCAGTACCTGGGCGAGGAAGAGGCCTACGATGTGGCGGTACTGGACCTCGGCCTGCCCGGGCGTTCGGGGCTCGACGTGCTGCGGAACTGGCGGACGGCGGGCAACGACCTTCCGGTCCTGATCCTCACGGCCCGGGACGCCTGGCATGAGAAAGTCGACGGCTTCAAGGCCGGTGCCGATGACTACCTGGGGAAGCCCTTCCATACCGAGGAGTTGATTGCCCGGCTCAATGCCCTCATCCACAGGGCCAGCAACCGGCCCGGCGGTGCCCTTACCGCCGGCGGCCTGACCCTCGATGAAGAGCGCCAGGAAGCCCTTCTGCCTTCCGGCACCCGGGTAGGGCTGACCGGAACCGAGTTCCGGCTGATACGCTACCTGATGCTTCACCCTGATACCCTGCTGTCGAAAAGCCGCCTCACCGAGCATGTCTATGAATACGACCAGGACAGGGACAGCAATGTCATCGAGGTCTACATCAACCGGCTGCGCCGGAAGATCGGACACGAGGCCATCGAGACCCGGCGTGGTCAGGGCTACGTCTTTCATCCCCGTTTCTTCCACCAGCAGGACGGCTGACTGAGGCTATGGCACGCACCAGCCTGCAATCCCGGCTTGCCATTGGCATTGCCGCCCCGGTGGCAGTAGCGACGCTGCTGACCGTGGTCCTCGTCAGCTATGGCGTGCGCCAGCTGGTGGATGACTTTGTACTGACCCGTCTCGAGCACGATCTCGAGACCCTAGTCGCGGGCGTGGAATTGAGTCCGGACGCGCCCCCGCACCAGGGCAAACAGCTGACCCAGGTCTATCAACAGCCCTATTCCGGCCACTATTTCCAGATTGAAGCGCCGGGCAGCGCGCCCCAGCGGTCCCGCTCCCTCTGGGACCAGAGGCTGGACCTGCCCGATCTCGAGCCAGGCGAACGGCGCACCTTCCGCACCCGGGGGCCCGAGGGACAACCCCTCATGATGCTGGCTGAGGGCTTCAGCCAGTCGGGGCGCTCCGCCGTGGTCGGTGTCGCCGAAGACCTCGGCCCCCTGACGAGCACAGTGCAATTTCTCCAGATCGCCATCGGCGGTCTCGGCGTCCTGCTTCTCGCTCTCATTGTCCTGGCACAGACAGCACTCATCCGTCGCGGCCTGGCACCGTTGAGCGCGCTGCGCCAGGAACTGCATCGCCTGGAACAGGGCGATATCACGGAGCTCAACGCCAATCGTGTTCCAGCGGAAATCCAGCCCCTGATCAAGGAGATCAACCAGCTGATCCGGCTGATCTCCAGCCGCTTAACACGCTCCAGGAACGCCCTTGGCAACCTTGCCCACGCCCTGAAAACGCCACTGACCATCCTCGATGGGCTGGCTGAAGACGGGGAACGCACAACCGGCGACGAACTCCACCGCCAGGTCGCGGCCATGCGCAACATCGTTGAACGGGAACTGCGCCGCGCACGCCTTGCTGGCGGTGGCATGCCCGGCAGAACACTGGCACCGGAGACCGCCCTGGGTGAACTCGTCGATGTGTTCTCCAAGGTCTACGCCAACAAGGCCATTACCTTTGATATCCAGGCACCGCCGGAGCTGAAGCTGCCCCTGGACCGGGAGGATTTCCTGGAGCTGGCGGGGGTGCTTCTCGACAACGCCTGCAAATGGTGCGATCACCGCGTCCAGGTGGCCGTGGAACGGACCGGGGAAACGACGCTGCTCAGCGTCGACGATGACGGTCCGGGCTGCCCCGCGGAGCAGCGCGATTCCCTGGCGAAACGGGGCTGGCGGGTGGATGAGGAACAGCCGGGCTCCGGCCTGGGGCTTGCCATCGCCGCCGACATCCTGGAGCAGTACGACGGGCTCCTATCCTTCCATGACTCGCCGCTTGGCGGATTGCAGGTGAAAGCCACTCTCAAAACAGGGAGGGATTGATTTCCAGGGCAACCACTGCTTTTTTATCCAAAAAGATTCACTTTATTAGAATTTTATTCACACGATCCCATCAACACAGACAATAACCATCAAATCCAGGGAGACAAACCGATCATGACACTCATCCGTAACAGCCTTATCGGCGCACTATTGGTAACAATAACTCTTGCCGTTCTGCCGGCACAGGCAGAGGACGTGACCTCGGAACTGACCCCCAAGTTACGGGGACTTCTCCAGAAGGAGATGGTCGGAATCGAGGCTGCCATGAAGGAAGTCTACAGCGCCATTATCCGCGGCAACCACGAGGTCGTGCAGGAAAAAGGGCAGGCCATTCACGACAGCTTCATCCTTGATCAGGAGTTGACCCAGGAAGACCGGAAAACACTCAAGGCGTCTGTCCCCAAGGCATTCCTGAAGCTGGATCAGAAGTTCCACAAGCAGGCTGCACAGCTCTCGGAAGCAGGCAACGCAGAGAACACAAGGAAACAGAAAAAGGTCTTCGACCGGATGACCAACTCCTGTGTGAGCTGTCACAGCCGCTTCGTGAATGAGCGTTTCAGTGGTCTGAACCAGTAAGCCCGACTGCTCCCGCAGCCGGGCCGGCTGCTTCAGGCCTGGGACGCATCCAGCGCCTGTTCGACATCCGCCAGTATGTCGTCGACGTGCTCAATGCCGATGGCGAGACGGACCAGGTCCCGGGAGACACCGGCACTGGCCAGCTCCTCGTCATTGAGCTGGCGGTGGGTGGTGCTGGCGGGGTGGCAGGCCAGTGTCTTGGCATCACCGATATTCACCAGGCGCACGATCATCTGCAGGGCATCAATGAATTTCGCGCCTGCCTCATCGCCACCCCTGATGCCGAAGGACAGGATACCCGACGCCCGGCCGTCCATGTATTTCTTCGCAAGCTCATGATACCGGCTCGATTCAAGGCCCGCGTAGTTGACCCAGTTCACCGCCGGATGCTTCTCCAGATACTGGGCCACTTTCAGGGCGTTCTCACAGTGGCGCTCCATGCGAAGGTGCAGGGTCTCGATGCCCTGCATCAGCTGGAAAGCGTTCATGGGTGACAGGGCCGCGCCCATGTTGCGCAGCGGCACCACCCGACACCGCCCGATGAACGCCGCCTCGCCCATGGCTTCGGTGTAGACCACGCCATGATAGGAGGGATCCGGCTCGTTCAGCACCGCGAAGCGTTCAGGATAGTCGGCCCAGGGGAAACGGCCGGAGTCCACGATGGCACCGCCAAGCGTGGTGCCATGCCCGCCCATGAACTTGGTCAGCGAATGGATCACCACGTCAGCGCCATGCTCGAAGGGGCGCCACAGGCAGGGCGTTGCTACCGTGTTATCCACGAACAGGGGCACTCCATGGCGATGACCGATGGCAGCCAGCTTTTCAATGTCAACGATATTGCCGGCCGGGTTACCCACAGTCTCGCAGAAGATCAGCTTGGTCCGGTCATCGATCTGGGCCTCGAACGCATCCGGATCATCAGCGCTGACAAACCGGACCTCAATACCCTGTTTCGGGAAGGTATGGGCAAAGAGATTGAATGTACCCCCATAGAGTTGGGTGGTGGTCACGATGTTATCGCCGGCTTCGGCAATAGCCTGGATTGCGGCAGTGATCGCCGCCATGCCGGATGCCATCGCCAACGCGCCCACGCCGCCTTCCAGCAGCCTGACACGCTCCTCCAGGAAAGCATTGGTCGGATTCATGATCCGGCTGTAGATGTTGCCCTCAACCTTCAGGTCAAACAGGTCAGCACCATGCTGTGTGTTGTCGAAAGCATAGGAGGTGGTCTGATAGATCGGGGTTGCGACCGCCTTGGTGGTGGGGTCGGGATGGAAGCCGCCGTGGATGGCGAGAGTGTCCGGTTTCATGGGTATCCTCAGATGCCAGTTGTTGTGGTTGTCGCTCACGATGCCAAGAATAGGACAGCCTGAAGCAGACTGGAACCATTAACCCAGTGGCAGAACCAGCAATGCCGACTACTGCCCGCCTGTTGACTCCAGGTCATCGGAAAGCCAGCCCCGGATGCGCGCGGAAACCCGTCTCTGCTCACGGGCCTGCCCGCCCCTGGGTATCGGGATAGCAGACTGAGTATAGGCCGAAAAACCGCCCCGTCGCGCGGCGGCCGAGCGCTTCTCAGCGCGCTCGGACTGGAGATCCCGGTCATACAGATCAAGAACGGGGACGCTGTAACCCTCCCCCAGCTCTGCGACCAATCCATCGCTGAACGGTGGTCTCAACCGAGCATCGACCCACACCATGCCAAACTGGCCCGGCGGGAAGGTGGCTCCGTTGGCACTGACGTAGCGCAGGACAAGATCCGCACCGTCACCAACACCCACAAGCGCGATGGGACCAACGTTCTCGTTCCGCAGGACATTCACCGCCGCCGCAAGACGATCCGTAGCCCGTTGCTGCCACTCATCATCTCGTGTGGGCGCCGCAGAGTCCTGGGCGACCCGGATGGTCATATCCGGCGGCTTGGAGGCCTCATCCCCACCCTGATCCTCACCACTGCCGCTATCCCCTTCCGCGTCATTTCCGTTCTGGGCTGTCTCCTCTCCATCATTGCCCTCATCACCTGCGCCAGGCTGGACGGGCTCCAGAACCCGCTCGGGCAGGTCCGCTACCGGCTCCGCCGGTTGAGCAATCGAAAGAGTCAGCCAGCCGGCATCGGTGAGCTGCGTTCTCACCGCACCCGCAACTCCCTGGTCAGGCGACTGGCCGGAAGGCGCCACAACCAGGACCCCACCATGGCGCTCAGAGACTGTCTCCCGCTTCAGAAGGCCAGTGAAGACGTTCTCACCCTGGCCCAGCTCAAGCGCCTGATCCGGGTACAGCGATGCCAGCGACCCACCCGCATCACCGGGCCCGTAGTGGACCATGGTGATGCTGGGCGGCTCGACGCCCTGCTGGGTATCCTCACCCGCCGCGTTGTCCTCTCCCTCCGGGGCCTGGCCAGCGTCCTCCTGCTGGCCTATGGCTGGCAATGCAGCCGCACCAAGGCAAATACCGATCAGGGCAATGGGTACGGAGCGACGGAACACGGAACCTCCTGTGGTACGGAATAAGCCGGAAGCGTTAAACTGCTGCCTTTCGGCAACAGTCTATCAACAATGGCGGATCTTCCCATGAACGAGCCCCTTATCGCGCCCTCCATCCTCTCAGCGGACTTCGCCCGGCTGGGCGAGGAAGTGGACAATGTCCTGGCCGCGGGCGCGGACATGGTCCATTTCGACGTCATGGATAACCATTACGTCCCGAACCTCACCATCGGCCCCATGGTCTGCGAGGCCCTGCGCAAGCATGGCGTGACCGCTCCCATCGACGTGCACCTGATGGTCAAGCCGGTGGACGACCTGATCCAGATGTTCATCGATGCCGGCGCCAGCTACATCACCTTCCACCCGGAAGCTTCGGAACACATCGACCGCTCCCTGCAGATGGTGCGCGAAGCCGGGCTCAAAACCGGTCTGGTCTTCAACCCCGCCACGCCGCTGCATTACATGGACTACGTGATGGACAAGATCGACATGATCCTGCTGATGTCCGTGAACCCCGGCTTCGGGGGCCAGTCCTTCATTCCGGGCACCCTCGACAAGCTGCGCGAGGCGCGCCGGAAGATCGATGCCAGCGGTCGTAACATCCGCCTTGAGGTGGACGGCGGTGTGAAGGAAGACAACATCGGGGAGATCGCTGCAGCGGGCGCGGATACCTTTGTTGCCGGTTCCGCCATCTTCAAGAAGGACGACTACAGCCGCATTATCACCGATATGCGGGAACGGATCGCCGAGGCGCGATCAGCGTGACCCGCACGGCGCTCCCCGAAACACTCCTGCTGGACCTGGACGGCACCCTGGTGGACAGCGCCCCCGATCTGGCCGCCGCCGTGGATACCATGCTGGCGGAGCTGGGGCGTGCCCCCGCGGGTGTTGAGAAAACCCGGCTCTGGGTCGGCAACGGCGCCCGCAAGCTGGTGGAACGGGCCCTGGCTGATGCCTTCGACCCCGCCACGCCCGGAGACAAGGGATTTGCCGACCATGCGGAGACCCTTTTCTACAGGGCTTACCACGCCTGCAACGGGCATCACAGCCAGCTCTATACCGGCGCCATGCCTTTTCTGGAGGCAGGCCGGGCGCGGGGGTCC
>NZ_CAJXMA010000055.1:0-18418 GCF_913056445.1 uncultured Halovibrio sp. | reverse complement strand
ATGCCACCCATGCTCAGGGAGGAATCGATGAAACATCTGCGTCTGCCCGGCCTCCAGTTCACGCTGATTCTGGCAGTGGTTCTGCCGCTGCTGCTGGTCAGTGGTGTGGCGGTCTACTGGGGGCTGGGCGTGATCCAGTCCCACGATGAGGAGCGTCTCCAGCAGGACCTGGCGCTTCTGGCCCAGGCAACCCGTTATCCGCTCTCCCGGGCGCTCCAGAACGGGGACTATGTCCAGGTCAACGACATCACCACCTCCATCTTCAGTGTGGGGCGTGTCTACGGGGCTTCCGTTTACGATCAGCGTGGCGACCGTGTCTCACAGGTGGGCATTGTGGACCGGGATGTGAGTGACAGCCGCAGCGCAGCGGATGCGGTGGCGCAGGGGGATGACCTCGGAACCTATCGGGAGATTGAGGGCGAGGATGTGTTCTCCCACTTCACGCCGCTGTTCAGCGAGGATGGCCGGATCATCGGGCTGTTGCAGATCACCCGCCAGCGCAGCGATTTCGACCAGAGGCTGGCGGATCTGCGCAACAACGCCTGGTGGATCTGGTCGCTGACCGCCGGTGCCATACTGCTCGTGGCAATCGGCGGGCATTATGGTGGCGTGGGGCGCCACGTCGGCCGGCTTTCCAGCGTCATGGCCCGGGTCCAGGACGGCGACCGGCGCATTCGGGCCCAGTTGCGGGGGCCGCGGGAAACCCGTCAGCTGGCGGCGGCACTCAACGAGATGCTCGACAGCATCGAAGCGGCGGAACAGGAGATCATTGACCAGAAAGCGCGGGAGACGCGGCTTAATCAACGCCTGCAGCACCAGGAGAAAATGGCCATGATCGGGCGGGTGGCCGGCGGTGTCGCCCACGAGCTGGGGGCGCCGCTGAGTGTCATCGACGGCCGCGCCCGCATGCTGGAGCGCCGTACAGGGGATGAGCGTGGTCAGCGCAATCTCGGGGATATACGTCACCAGGTCCAGCGCATGACCCGGATCGTACAGCAGCTTCTGGACTGTTTCCGGCATTCCCCCAGTGCCGCCGAGGAGCGCTTCACCACCGCGCAGTTGATGACCGGCGTGCTCGATGCCCATGGTGATGCCCCTGAAGGGATCACCCTGGAAATCGACAACGCGGCGCCGGAGGCGGTGATCAATGGCGACCGGACACGCTGTGAGCTGGCGGTCTCCAACCTGCTGCGCAATGCCTTTCTGGCGGCCAGCTCCCGGGTCATGCTGAGTGTCCGAAAGGGGCCCCAGGCCATTGCCGTAACCGTCGAGGATGATGGTCCGGGCATCCCGCCCGGTGATCGCGAAGCCGTTCTTGAGCCTTTCCACACCACCCGTGCTTCCGGTGAGGGCACGGGCCTGGGGCTGGCCGTGGTCCGCAGTGTGATGCAGGAACACGGGGGTGCCATCATCATTGGAAGCAGCCGCTGGGGTGGTTGTGCCATGGTACTGCAGTGGCCAAGGGCCGGTGGATCGGAAGGAGGTGAATCCGCATGAGTGTGCGTATCCTGGTCATCGAGGACGATTCGAGCCTGCTGGATCTGCTGCGCGAGGAGCTGGAGGCGGAAGGCTACGAGGTGGTCACCACCCAGCGGGCTGATGAGGGCCTCCGGCTCTGCCAGGAAGGGGCGCCGGATCTGGTGGTATCGGATCTGCGCCTGCCGGACAGCGATGGCATGGCCGTACTGCGGGGGACTCAGGCGCTTCCTGAGCCACCGCTGTTTGTTCTGATCACCGCCTTCGGGACCGTGGATCAGGCGGTGGATGCCCTCAAAGCCGGTGCGGATGAGTTCCTGACCAAGCCCCTGTCCATGGATCACCTGCTTCTGATGATCCGGCGTCTGCTTGAACAGCGGGCGCTGCGCCGTGAGGTGGATGCCTATCGCTCCAGTGGGGATGCCGCTGGTTTCCACGGGATCATTGGTGGCAGCGACCCCATGCATCGGCTGTACGATCAGATCCGGCAGGTGGCAACCGGGGCCATGCCGGTGCTGGTGCTGGGGGAAAGTGGGGTGGGCAAGGAGCTGGTGGCCAGGGCCCTCCATGCGGAGAGCCCGCGGGCGGAGAAACCTTTTGTGGCGGTCAACTGCGCCGGTATTCCCGCGGATCTCATGGAAAGCGAATTCTTCGGCCATGCCAGGGGTGCTTTCACCGGCGCGGATCGGGCGCGGACGGGTCTTTTCGGTCAGGCCGATGGCGGCACACTCCTGCTTGATGAGATCGCGGAAATGCCGCTGGCGCTGCAGGCCAAGCTGCTGCGGGCGTTGCAGGAGGGCAGTATCCGCCCCGTGGGGTCGGATTGCGAGCAGAGCGTGGATGTGCGGGTGATCGCCGCCACCCATCAGGATCTGCAGGCCCGCGTGGCCAACGGTGACTTCCGTGAGGATCTCTACTACCGGCTGGAAGCGCTTGCACTGGAGGTGCCGCCGCTGCGTGAGCGTGCCGATGATATTGAGCGGCTGGCCATGTTTTTTCTGGACGCCTCGCTGCGGCGCAGTGAGCGCGGGGACCTGCGCTTTGATGACGCGGCTCTGGCCTGCCTGCGCGCCTACGACTATCCCGGCAACATCCGTGAGCTGGCCAATGTGGTCGAGCGGGCGGTGACGTTCTGCAATGGCGAGCGCATCCTGCCGGAGCATCTGCCACCGCGGGTGCGGGAAGCGAGTGACGCCGCCGGGTCGCCTCCCGAACCCACGGGTGCGGACACGCAGGGGCTTCTTGCGCCGGGGGAGGCGCTGCCGACACTGGAGACGCTGCAGCAGCGGTATGTGGAGCATGTGCTGGCGCAGGTGGCGGGGAACAAGCGCCAGGCCGCCCGCATTCTGGGCGTGAACCGCCGGACCCTCTATCGCTGGTTATCGGAGGATGACGAAGACTCCGCGTAACCCGGCAGACGATCCATTTCATCCCATGGCTCGCCATGGGTGCCTTCCCGGCATGCCACCCGCCGGTGCAGCGCGGCCCGGGCCATCATGTGGGCGCTGACCGGGGCCGTGGCGAACAGAAAGACGGTGATCAGTATCTCCTGTGCGCTCAGACCCTCGTGGCCCACGCCGAACCAGATCATGGAGCCCAGCAGTGTGGCGCCCACGCCCAGAGTGCTGGCCTTGGTGGGGCCATGAAGGCGCATGTAGACGTCCGGCATGCGCGCCAGCCCTATGGAACCCAGAAGGGCCACCAGGGCACCGCTGAGCAGCAGCAGTGCGATCAGTGCATCCAACCAGAACGGCAGTGCCATGCTTTCCCCCATCATTCGATCACGTCCCCGCGCACCAGGTACTTGGTCATGGCCACCGTGCTTACGAATCCCATGAGCGCGATCAGCAGGGCCGCTTCGAAGATCAGTGATGAGTCCATGTAGATGCCACCCAGAACGATCACGGCGATGGCATTGACGTTGAGGGTGTCCAGGCCAAGGATCCGGTCGACGATGTCCGGCCCGCGCAGCAGGCGGTACAGGTTCAGAAGCAGGCTCAGGCTGAACAGCGCAAGGGCGATGGGCAGTACTGTGGCGGTCATTCCAGGATCTCCCTGAGCGGTGTCTCGTAGCGTTCGCGGATCTGTTCGATGAGTTCGTCCTCATCGTCCAGATGCAGGACATGCACCAGCAGGTAGGCCCGGTCCGGGCTCAGGCCCGCGGACACCGTGCCCGGAGTCAGCGAGATGCTGCTGGCCAGCATGGTGATGGCGAACTCATTGGTCAGCGACAGGGGGTAACGCACGAATGCCGGCGTCAGCGTATCCGGATCGCGCAGGATCAGTCGTGCCACACTCAGGTTCGAGCGCAGTATGTCCACCAGCAGCCGCAGCATGTACAGCAGCAGGCGGCCCGGGTTGTGCAGGTGCGGACGTTCCGGCCAGAACTGCTGGGTCGAGAAGGGGATCAGCCAGCCCAGCACCGCCCCGATCAGCACCTGCCCCGGGCTGATCGAGTTGACCAGCAGCAGCCAGAGCACCAGCAGGAACAGCGAAAAGTGGGGCCTGGGCCACCAGTGGGTCAGCTGCGGCATCAGTGTCATGTCAGTGCCCTCCCGTCAGTCTGAGCCCGGCCTCATGGACCGCCCTCACGTAATCACCGGGCGCCATCAGCTGTGCCGCTACTGACCGGGTATAGTCCATCAACGGTGCTGCGGCCAGGCTCAGCACCAGTCCGGCCCCTACCAGAACGATCACACAGGCGAGCCGAACCCGGTCGGCCCTCATGTCATGATCCCGTTCCGGTGACTGGCGCCAGAAGAACTTGCTGCCCGCCCGGCTGAGTGCCACCAGCATCAGGAAGCCGGCCCCGAGCAGAAGCGGCCAGAAAATTCCGGCGGCGCCTTCCGCGAGGCTCGCCTGGAGCATCCAGGCCTTGCTGACAAAACCGCTGAACGGCGGAAGCCCGGCCAGCGCCACTGCGCCAAAGAAGAACAGGATACCCAGGGTTCGCCTGTCCTTCATGGCGGCGGTGACGACCATGTAGTCTCCGGCTGCACCGCGCTGGCGGGCAATCAGGTCCGCGAACAGGAAGAAGCCTCCGGTCAGCAGTGTGGTGTGCACCAGATAGAAGAGCGCGGCGGCCAGGGCTTCGGTACTGCCCAGGGCAATGATCGCCATGAGGGTGCCTGTGGAGACGATGACCATGTAGGCGGTCATGTTGCGCAGGCTGGTGGCGCCCAGAACCCCGATGCCACCCAGCGCCAGCGTGGCCAGCGCGAGGGGCCAGAGCCACTGCCAGGCGGTCAGGGCCGCCAGTGGTTGATCCAGGGCGAACACCAGCGGAAAGACACGGATCATGGCGTACAGGCCGACCTTGGTCATGACCGCAAACAGGGCCGCTACTGGTGCGGCGGCCGCAGTGTAGGCGCGTGGCAGCCAGAACAGCAGCGGCAGCAGAGCCGCCTTGACTCCGAAAACCACCAGCAGCACCAGGGAGGCGGCCTGCAGAAGCGGCTGGTCGGCCTGTGGCGCATTGCTGATGCGTGTGGCCAGATCCGCCATGTTCAGTGTGCCCGTGAGGCCGTAGAGCATGCCCAGTGCCAGCAGGAAGAGCGCCGAGCCGATCAGGTTGATGATCACATAGTGCAGCCCGGCCCGGCTGCGTGCGGTGCCCCCGCCGTGCAGCAGCAGGGCGTAGGAAGCGATCAGCAGTACCTCGAAGAAGACGAAGAGGTTGAAGATGTCGCCGGTCAGGAAGGCGCCGTTGAGCCCCATGAGCTGGAACTGGAAGAGGGCGTGGAAATGGGCGCCGGCATCGTCATCACCCCGGCAGGCGTAGATGAGCGCCGGCACGGCCAGGGTGGCGGTCAGCACCAGCATCAGTACGCTCAGCCGGTCCGGAACCAGCACAATCCCGAAAGGTGGCGCCCAGCCACCGAGGGCATAGACCAGCCGTCCGTGCTCCAGGACCATGCTCCCCAGCCAGAGCACCAGGCCGAGACCGGCCACAGTGGCGCCCAGGCTGATGAAGCGCTGGGCGTTCAGGCCCAGGCGCGGCAGGGTGACCAGCAGTGCTCCGGTGATCAGGGGCAGAAGTATGGGCAGGACCGGCAGGTGATTCATGGGCGCCAGTCCTCCTCGGGATCCACGCCGTCAACGTGGTCATTGCGCAGCTCCACCGCGGCGCGCAGGGCGAGCACCACCACGAACGCCGTCATGGCGAAGCTGATCACGATGGCTGTCAGCACCAGTGCCTGGGGCAGAGGGTCCGTTGGGTCCGCGGATTCACCGATGACCGCCGGGGCCGCCAGTGCCAGCCGGCCACTGGCGAACAGGAAGAGGTTGACGCCATGGGACAGAAGGGTCAGTCCCATGATGACCGGGAAGGTGCGACCGCGCAGCACCAGGTAGATGCCACAGGCGGTGAGCACGCCGACAGCAATGGCGTAGAGTGCTTCCATCTATCCGATCTCCTTGCCGGGGCCGTGCACGGTCATGAGTTTGCCCAGGTTGGCGAGGATCAGCAGTGTGGCCCCGACCACGGTGGTGAAGACGCCCAGGTCGAACAGCAGCGCGGTGGCCAGCTCCAGATGACCCAGCAGGGGCAGTTTGTAATGCCCGAACCAGGAGCTGAGGAACGCTTCGCCGAACACCAGGCTGCCCAGCCCGGTGCCGCAGGCAAGCAGCAGCCCCAGCCCGATCAGGGGCCGGAAGGGTGTGAGCATGCGTTCATGGGCCCAGGCAAGACTGCCGGCCATGTACTGCAGTGAGAGCGCAACCGCCGTGATCAGTCCGGCGATGAAACCGCCACCAGGCATGTTGTGCCCACGCAGGAAGATGTAGGCCGAGACCATCAGCGCTATGGGCAGTATCGGCCGCGCCATGGTGCGCAGGATCAGCGGGTGGGGATTCGAGGCCCAGTACTGGTCCCGCTCCTGCGGGATACGGTCCTTGAGCTGGAGGTTGCGGGTCAGGGCGAAGACGGCCACGGCTGCGATTCCCAGCACCGTGATCTCGCCCAGGGTATCGAAGCCGCGGAAATCCACCAGTATGACATTGACCACATTGCTCCCGCCGCCACCCGGTTTGCTCTGGCTCAGGAAGAACTCCGCGATGGTGCTGTGGGGGCGGGTCATGATCGCGAAGGACACCAGTCCGACACCGAGCCCACCCAGAGTGGCAACGCCCAGGTCACGACCCTTTCGCAACCGGCTCGACTCAAGGGGCGTGGTCTGTGGCAGGAAGGACAGGGCCAGCATCATGATGATCACCGCCATAACCTCGACCGAGAGCTGTGTCAGCGCCAGGTCCGGCGCCGAGAAGCGGGCAAAGGTGAGAGTGACGAAAAGCCCGGCGCTGCCAAGCAGGAGCAGGGCGAACAGGCGCTGGTGGTGGCCGAGCACCACCCCTACCGCTGAGGCCATCAGCAGTACCAGGCCCAGACCGGTCAGGGGATCCACGGGTGTCATGGTCTCGCCACCGTGCCACTGGATGCCGGAAAGCAGAACCGGTCCGGCCAGCACAATGGCCGAGAGGATGATCAGGGCGATGTAGCGCTGGACCGAGCCGTTCTCCAGTGCATGGACCAGCCGTTCGGCCGTACCGCCGGCGCGGGTCATCAGCCATTCAAAGATCTCACGGGCATCGGCCGGAGGCAGCTGGTCGTAAAGCCGGAACAGTGGCTCCCGGGCCATGTAGACGAGCAGACCGCCAAGCATGGCCGCCAGGCTCATGAAGAAGGCGGTGCCGATGTGGTGGAGCTGGTGCATGTCGTAGTCGGGCAGGGCGCTGCCTGCCGCCGCGGAGGCGACGGGGCCGATGAGACCATGGACCACCGACTCGGCATGCCAGCTCACCAGCACCACCGCCAGCGCCAGCACGGCAGCCGGGACCTGTATGCCCACGCCGGGGTTCTTAGGGGGCCAGACCGGCAGATCCTGCGGTTTACCGTTGAAGAACACGTTGTGGAAGATGCGGAAGGAATAGGCGGCGGAGAACAGGCCGGCAATGGCGGCCAGTGCCGGTGTGAGCCATTGCAGGGGCGGCATCACGGATGCGTTCATGCTCTCGATGAAGAACATCTTCTTGCTCAGATAACCGCCGAGCAGCGGCAGCCCGGCCATGGAGGCGGCGGCCACGGCGCTGATGACTGTCAGAGCCGGAAGTGTTCGCCACAGGCCGTTGATGCGGCGCATGTCCCGGGTGCCGGTTGCCTTCTGGACGGCGCCGGCCATCATGAACAGCGGTGCCTTGAACAGGGCATGGTTCAGCAGGTGGAAGAGCGCGGCCACCATAGCCATGCGTGTGCTCAGCCCCACCAGGAGGGTGATCAGCCCGAGATGGCTGACGGTGGAATAGGCCAGAAGCTCCTTGGTGTCATGCTTGAACATGGCGATGAAGGCGCCCGTCAGCAGTGTGGCCATGCCGGCGGTTGAAATGCTGTAGAGCCAGGCGTCCGTGTCCCCCAGGGCGGGGTGGAGCCGGGCCAGGAGGAAGATGCCGGCTTTCACCATGGTGGCCGAGTGCAGGTAGGCGGAGACCGGCGTGGGCGCCGTCATGGCATTCGGCAGCCAGAGGTGGAACGGGAACTGGGCGGACTTGGTCATGGCGCCGATGAGGACCAGGCCGAGCATCCAGGGGTAGAGCGGGTCCGACGTCAGTGCTGTTTCCGGTGCCAGGATGTCACTCAGCTGGAAACTGCCCACGCTGTTACCGATCAGCAGAACCCCCGCCATCAGTGCCAGCCCGCCACCGCCGGTAATCACCAGGGTCATACGCGCGCCACGGCGGGCCGGGCGTTCGTCCTGATGGAAGCCGATCAGGACAAAGGACACCAGGCTGGTCATCTCCCAGAACACCAGCATGAACAGCAGGTTCTCGGAGGTCACGATGCCCAGCATGGCGCCCATGAAGGCCAGCATCAGCGAATGGAAGCGCACGGCCCCGTGCTTGCCGGCGAAATAGAAATGGGCGTAGAGCGTGATCAGCAGGCCCATGCCGGCGATGATGAGCGCGAAGAAAAGCCCCAGTGCATCCAGTCGGAAGGCCGGCGAGAGACCGATCCCGGGCAGCCAGGGGTAGTGTTCGATGAGAATGGCGCCTCCCAGAACATCCGGGGCCTGGCTCAGCAGCACGCTGACCACGGTGATTCCGATGGCTCCGGCAATCAGGGCAGGCAGGATCGCTGTCGAGCGCCGCGAGACCAGCGGCGTAATCAGGGCCCCGAGCAGGGGCAGCGCGACAATCGACAGCAGCATCATGAACGCAGGTATCCTTGAGTTCCGACGCCGCGAAGGGTAATGGACGGGGGCTGGATTGTCAGCTACCCGAAGGAGGTATAGGCTGCTTCCGTTATGAGAGAGATCCCTGCCCGAGATCCTGAGCGTGAGCGTGCCACACTGGCACGGCTGGAGCGGTTTGCCCGTCTGACCGACTCCCGTTTCCGGGTTCCCCTCACCCGCATCCGTTTCGGTATCGGCCCCCTGCTTGGCCTGGTTCCGGGGGTCGGGGATGTCGCCGGGCTGGTGCTGTCGCTGTACCTGATCCAGCAGGCCCGCCAGATCGGGGCACCCCGCTCCCTTCAGCTGCGCATGCTGGGTAACGGCCTGGTGGATGCCGTGGGAGGCACCCTGCCGGTGGCCGGTGATGTGTTCGATGTGTTCTACCGTGCCAACAACCGCAATGTGATACTGCTGCGAGAGCATCTGGAGTCGCGGCTCGCCGAGCCTGAGCCGGGATGGTGGCCGCATCCCGCGTGGCTGCTGGCGGCTGCGCTGTTGCTGGTGGGGTTGATATGGCTGATCGTCGTCTAAACCGCTTGCATCCTGTGCCAATGGAGTGAAACTGGGCGGCAGGAATCTACGACCGGAAACAAACGCATGTCTGAACCCGTTCAGTACGCCGGGACCACGCCGGGCTCTGATGCCAGCCCTATTGTCAGCACCCTTGATAACGCGGTGGCGAGCCTGGAGAAGGCCCCATCCCACGCTAAGGTCCATTGCGTAAGTCAGGTCCTGGACCAGGCCCGCAAGCTTCTGGGCCTGCCGGAAGGGCCGGCGCTGCTGTTCGAGCGTGCCCCCCGGCTGGAGCAGGCCGGGCTTTTCGTGGGCAGCGACTGGGAGCTGCCGGATTCCCTCCAGGCGCGCTTTGTGCCCTCCACCTTTGCCGAGGGCGACGCCCGGCTGATTGCCCTGGAGTGTCTCAGCGAACTGCGCATGCTGGCCGTGGCCAGTGGCAGCTGGTTCCATCCGCGGCTGTCCGCCGAGCAGGCGGAACACTTTCTGACCCAGGTGCTGGCCTTCAACCTGCAATCGGTGTTCGGCATCAGTGATGAAGCCGCGCGTAACCGCCCGGCGGACATCCAGCGCATGCTTGACCATCATCTGGGGTTCGTGGCCGAGCACATCGGCTTCGACAGCATTCTGGACCATGTGGTGGCTGAAGTGTGGCGCCTTCTGCGCCAGCGGCCGCTTCAGGTGGACAACATCCGCCAGATGATTGACCGTATCGCGGACTGTCTTTTTGATCCGGAGGTGAGCCTGGGCACCACGGCTCGCGGTGCCGAGCAGCTGGTGAGCGCGCTCTACGGGCCCACTCAGCATTCCCGCGAGGATCCCGGACTGGAGGTCTACGAGGAACGGGTCCGAGGGCTCGACAACATGGCGCTGGACGCCGAAGCCGCCAGTTTCGCCCGCGCCATGCATGATACGGGGCTGGTTTCTCCCTACCATGCGACGTTTCTGCGCTATGCGCTGGAGCAGGACGATGCCGAGATGGTTTCCCGCTGTCTGGGGCTGAGCAGCACCGGCAGGGACTGCCTGCTCTGCTACCGCCGTTTCATGATGGACCTGGCCCGCTACAGCCTCTTTCCGGAGAACTGTCATGCCCTCTATGGGCTTGCCTGTCTGCTGGAGCGGGGCATTCTCTATCAGAACAGCATTGCCGCCGCCCTCTGGCGCCAGATGAAAACCCCGATCCATGCGGATGTGCGCGCGCTGCTGACCGGGCTCTATGGGGATGCCCATGAACCCGGTGTCTATCTGATGGGAGGGCTGATCGGTGCCCTGGGCCTGCCGCTCGGACTGGGCCAGGGCAACAATCCGGCCTGCCAGTCCACCCGTGCGCTCTCCATGTGGGCGTACACGGACCCCGCTTACCTTCTGCAGTTGGTGCGCTGGGCGTCGCGGGACAACCAGGTGGTGATGGAGTTCGAGGGCCAGGCCCTGAACTCCGCCTACCTCTATACGGGTGTGGTCAGCCAGTGGAATCTGGACCTGGATCCGCTGTCACTGGTGCTGGTGCCGCATCTCGACCGGCTTTATCTGGAAATGGGGCGGCTCTCTGACGGCCGCGGGGAGGACCCGCACCGCTGGATCAATCCGGAATTCCACGGCTGGTGGGTGCACCGTGGGTTTGCGATCGCGGTGGACGTGGAGACCGGCAAGCTCGAGGATCCGGACGGTTTCATCCGGACCTTCTATTCACTGTACAACCCGCTCTACAACGGCAATACCCCCGTGGTGCACCCACAGCCGGCCGGTATTGCCGTCACCGACAGCCAGGCCCGGTTCGTGGGCTGGCACGCCATCGCCATACTGCGTGTGGCCCTGGACCAGGACGAGGTGATGCGGGTGTATTTCTACAACCCCAACAACGACAGCGGTCAGGACTGGGGCAAGGGCGTGACCGTCTCCACCGAGGGCTATGGCGAGCAGCACGGCGAATCGTCCCTGCCGATCAGCGAATTCACATCGCGGCTCTATATCTTCCACTACGATGTGACCGACTGGCAGCTGCACACCACCGAAGTCCCGCCTGAAGAGATTCAGGGCGTGCGTGCCCTGGTGGAAGGCAGCTGGGCCGCGGACCGGCTGTAGGAGCGCGCTTGCGCGCGATCACATGCCAGCCACGGTAAAGCGCCCCTCCGGGAACCATCGCGCGCAAGCGCGCTCCTACGGGGGTGAGGTTCAGAACGAGCGACGGTGGTCGTAGGCCTGTTCCGGCTTGCCCGTGTTGCGTGCCACCGCCGTGCGCTGGTTGGCCCGCGCAATGATCTTCTTCTGAAGGCGGCTTTCCCAGCCCAGCGCCGTGCGGTCATCCGCCTGCCAGGCACGGTTGTAGAGCAGTTTGGTGGCCGCCACCGCATCCGGCGATTTCGCTTTCAGCTCCTCCACGAACGCCAGGGCGTCATCCAGGGGGGTATCGCTCACATGCGTGACCATCCCCAACCGTTCCGCTTCGGGCGCCTCGACGACCCGGGCGGTCATGGTCAGCTCCTTGGCCTTGTCGATGGGCATGAGTTCGGAGAGGGTGGTGGTGATGCTCATATCCGGAATCAGCCCCCACTTCGCTTCCATGATCGAGAACTCGCAATCCCGCGTGCTGTAACGGAAATCCGCGCCCAGCGCGATCTGCAGACCACCGCCGTAACAGACACCATGGGTCACGGCGATCACCGGCGCCGGCACCTCCCGCCACAGGTAGCCCACGTCCTGGGCCAGGTTGCTGATCTTCCGGCCCGGCTTGAACAGCAGCTTGGCGAAGTTGACCGGATTTGCCGACACGCTCTTCACATCCAGTCCGGAGCAGAAAGCCTTGCCGGCCCCCTGAATGATGACGGCCCGGATCGAACGATCCTTCTTCAGGGTTTTCGCGGTGCTGGCGATGGCATCGAACATCGCCATATCCAGGCCGTTGTACTTGTCCGGCCGGTTCAGTGTGACGTAGGCGATGTCGTTTTCGATTTCCAGAGTGACTCGGTCAGACATGGTATTTCCTTTTTGGGCCGGATATCTCGAAATCTCTGAACGGATAGGGGCTGGTAATCTCTGACGGGAATGTCTGGAGCCATGGATGGCGGAAGACAAGCGTACAGGGATGTATTTACAGCGTTTCCCGGCAGAGATTACCAGCCCCTATCCTGCGCGTACACTCAGGCTGGAGAGGGTGCCTCTGTCTGCATAGGCGCCTGATACCGCCGCAACCGAAGCGCATTGGTCAGCACACAGACACTGGACGCGGCCATCGCCAGCGCCGCAAACATCGGCGACAGCAGCACCCCGATGAAGGGATACAGGATCCCCGCTGCTACTGGAATCAGCAGCGTATTGTACCCGAACGCCCAGAACAGGTTCTGCTTGATGTTGCGGATGGTTGCCCGGGACAGCCCTATGGCATTGGGTACGTTCTGGAGATCCCCGGACATCAGCACCACCTCCGCCGACTCGATGGCGATGTCCGTCCCGGTGCCGATGGCAATGCCCACATCCGACTGGGCCAGCGCCGGCGCGTCATTGATGCCGTCGCCCACGAAGGCAACTGCGCGACCGCCCTCCTGCAGGGCCTTGACCGCATCCACCTTGCCGTCCGGCAGCACCTCCGCCTGGACTTCATCAATACCACACTGGCGGGCGATGGCGTTGGCAGTGTGCTGGTTATCCCCGGTGATCATGGCCACGCGCAGGCCCGCGTCATGCAGGTGCCGGATGGCATCAACCGTGGTTTCCTTGAGTGGGTCCGCCACGGCGATCACGGCGGCCAGTTGCCGGTCCACGGCCGCGTACAGTGGTGTGCGGCCCTGATGGCCCAGCTTCTCCGCGGTATTGCCGGCCTGGTCGGTGGGGACGCCCAGCTCTTTCATGTAACCGGCCCCGCCCAGGGCCACTTCATGGCCATCCACCTGGGCGATAACGCCCTTGCCGGTCGCTGTATCAAACCCGGATACTTCAGAGAGGTTCAGTTCACGCGCCTCGGCGGCCGCCACAATGGCCCGGGCAATGGGGTGTTCCGAAGCCTGCTCGACACTGGCGACCAGCCGCAGAAGCTCGTCCTCCTGTTGATCACCCATGACCTCGAAGTCCGTCATCTCCGGCTGACCACGGGTGAGGGTGCCGGTCTTGTCGAACGCGACCACGTCGGTATTGCGCAGCCGCTGCAGAGCGTCGCCGCGGCGGAAGAGGATGCCCATCTCGGCACCCTTGCCGGTGCCCACCATGATGGATGTGGGCGTGGCCAGGCCCATGGCGCAGGGGCAGGCGATGATCAGCACTGCCACGCCGTTGATGAGTGCGAAGCTGAGTGCCGGATCCGGTCCGAACAGCAGCCAGATGCCGAAGGTCAGGGCGGCGGCCACCATGACCACCGGAACAAAGACACCGGCCACCCGGTCCACCAGCGCCTGGATGGGCAGCTTGGAGCTCTGGGCCTCCTCCACCATGCGCACGATCTGCTGCAGGGTGGTGTCATTGCCCACGCGGGTTGCGGTGAAGGTAAGGCTGCCGGACTGATTGATGGTGCCGCCCACGACCTCGTCGTCCTCGGCTTTCTCAACCGGTACCGGCTCGCCTGTGATCATGGATTCATCCACCCAGGAACCGCCGCCGGTTACGGTTCCGTCCACCGGGATCTTCTCGCCGGGGCGTACCTGGACTGTATCGCCCTGAACAACATCCTCAATGGCGATCTCCTGGGCGTCGCCATCGCGGATCACGCGCGCAGTGCGTGCCTGGAGCGTGAGCAGCCGCTTGATCGCTTCACCCGTCCTGCCTTTCGCCCGCGCTTCCATGTAGCGTCCCACCAGGATCAGGGTCACGATGACCGCCGCGGCCTCGTAGTATACCTGCACCTGACCTTCGGGCAGGATTGAGGGCAGGAAGGTGGCCACCACGGAGTAACCCCAGGCCGCCGTCGCACCCAGCATCACCAGTGAGTTCATGTCCGGGCCACCGCGCAGCAGGGCGGGTAACCCCTGGCGGAAGAAGCGCAGGCCGGGGCCAAACAGGACAATGGTGGCCAGAACGAAGAACAGGTAGTACAGCGGCTGCTGGCCGATGGCCTGCATCTGCCATTCATGGAAGGCCGGGATGAAGTGGGCGCCCATATCGAGGATGAACACGGGCAGCGTGAATGCCGCTGCCACCGCCACAGAGCGCTTCAATGCCCGTGCTTCCGTGGCCTGGGCATCCTCCTGATCGTTGCCGGTGGTCTCCTCCCGGATCGGCGACGCACTGTAGCCGCTTTCGCTGATGGCGCGGGCCAGTTCACCGGCTTCGACGGTGCCGGCCACCACCTCCACCGTGGCCTTTTCTGTCGCCAGGTTCACGCTGGCATCCACCACGCCGGATACGGCCAGCGCGGCCTCTTCCACTCGGCTGACACAGGAACCGCAGTGCATGCCGGTGACCTGGAAGCGGAAGGTTTCGGTCGCCACATCGAATCCGGCCTTCTGGACCGCCTCTTTCAGGGTCCCTGGGGAGACGGAGTCGCCTGCATGGACCCGGGCTCTGCCTGTGGCCAGGTTCACACTGGCTTCGCTGACGCCGTCCACGCCGTGAAGGGCCTTCTCTGTCTTGCTGACACAGCCGCCGCAGTTCAGCCCTTCAATGGTGAGGTCGTATTCGCGCTCTGTTGTACTCATGGGTGCTCCTCCTGCCGCTACATTCAGCGGTTGAGATCCTTGTGCCAGACCTCTGGGTTAGCGTATACAAACAGAATAAATGCCGTACCATGGTACGGGGTCAAGTTCAGGATCCGGGAGAACCATGCTGACCATTGGAAAACTTGCCGCTGCCTGTGATGTGGGGGTGGAAACCGTCCGTTTCTACCAGCGCAAAGGGTTGCTTGAGACCCCATCGAGTGAAGGTGGCGTAAGACACTACGGCAATGAGGACGTGCGTCGTCTCCGTTTCATCCGCAAGGCGCAGGCTGCAGGGTTTTCCCTTGCGGAGATCGGGGAATTGATCGGCCTGGATGCCAGTCATGATCATACGCGGGCTCGGGAACTCGCCCGGACCCGTATCGAGGCCCTTGAGGTCAGGATCCGTGAGCTGCAGCAGGCGCGCGATTCCCTGAGGCAGCTTGCAGCGGAGTGTGAAGCGGACGATTCTGGACCCTGTCCGATTCTGGAATCATTCGGGGTCTGACTGAGGCAACAGGCTGCAGCCTCAGCCGAGCTTGAGACCACTCAGCATGGGTTCGAAAACAAAGCTCAGAAGGAAGGCGAGGATTGCCGCTCCCCCTCCCATGGCCAGGGTCTCAAGCCCGGCCCGGAAGCGGCTCATCCCCAGGATCTGGCCCTTGACCCAACCGATTCCGAAAAGGGCGAGGATCGCGACTGCACCACTTACCAGAAACATTTGCAGACCTGCCAGGAAGGGAATGAGGAAAGGCAGCAGTGGTATCAGCCCCACACCAATGAACACCCAGAAGGTGGAGGCAGCGGCCTTCATGGGCGCCGGACCTGAAAGGGCGTAGCCGAATTCCTCCTGAATCATGGTGTTCACCCAGAGGCGCTTATCCGCGCTGATGGTCTCTACCACCTGCTCCAGTATGTCCCCTGAAAAGCCTTTCTGCCGGAAAATCTCACGGATCTCCTCGCGTTCGCCTTCGGGATCGTGATGGATGTGGCGTGCCTCCTGTTCGCGCAAGCGGTCCCGCGCATCATGGTCGCTTTTCACTGCCTGGTAGTTACTCACTCCCATGCTGAAGGCATCCGCGATAAGGCTCGCGATGCCGAGTACGAAGGCGACCATGCCTGGAAGGCCAGCGCCGGCCACACTGGCGATGACGGCCACGGTGGTGACGCAGCCATCGATACCACCGAGTATTGCATCCCTCAGGTAGCTCTGCTGCGGTTGCTGCGACAGGCGTTCCCGGATGGCATCCGGCTGGTGGCTGTGTTCCAGTGGGTTATCGTCCATTCAGGGCTCCCTGGGTCGCGTACAATTACCCGCCAATGTAACCCCTGTGGGCGTTTATAGCATTGTTACACGTCTAATCGGCAGCATAGAGTGACCCCATGGATACCCAGACCAGTGCCCTCCACGAGGTCCGCCTCGATCATGTCGTGTCGCTGTTGGCCCGGAGTACGGCCCGCAGTGTGATTGACCTGGGCTGTGGTTCCGGTGCCCTGCTTCAGCGGTGCCTGGAATCCGGGGCGTTTGACCGTCTGGTGGGGTTGGAGTCTTCCGGCGTCTCATTGCGCAACGCGCGGGAACGCCTGGCTCACTGGCTGGAGCAGCCGGAGCCGAGGGTCCAGCTCGTCCGGGGTTCCTTTCAGGAGCCGAATGCCGCCTGTTCAGGCTTCGATGCGGCAGCGATGGTGGAAGTCATCGAGCATGTTCCACCACGGGATCTGTCGACCGTTGAGCGGGCGGTTTTCGAGTATTTCCGACCGTCCTTCCTGGTCATGACCACGCCCAACCGTGATTACAATCCCCTGTTCGATCTTGCTCCCGGCGAGCTCCGCGACCCTGACCACCGGTTTGAATGGAGCCAGGCCCGTTTCCGCCAGTGGGCCTCCGGTGTCGCCAAGCGCAACGGCTACCGTGTGCGTTTCGGCGGCATCGGCGAAGCGGATCCGGAGCTGGGCTCACCCTCGCAGTTGGCGTGTTTTGAGCGTATCGATTAACCCATACCGCTTCGAGCGCTCGATTTGAGACAGCCATAACACTCCGGATCGCCAGTGGGTGACCTGTCCCACATCCCGTGCTGACCGCGATTGATAAACTGGCCGCCGCCTATCCCGGTAATCCGGAGTCTGGAGGTTATGGCGATCCGGTTGATTACGGTCTTTTTCCTTTTCTGCGCTCTGTTCGTTCCGTCAGCGCTGGCCTCCTCGTTGGACCGTGCACGGGCAGCGCTCGACCAGGATACCCCGGAGCGTGCGGAATCCATCCTGTCCGAGAATATCCAGCCCGACAGTGTGAGCGATGAGGAGCGTGATGAACTCTTTTTCCTGCTCGCCGAGACCGCACGTCACTACGAGCACTTCAGTGAGGCCGGTAACCAGCTTAACCGCATCAGTGACCCGTTCTGGGGGGGCATGGGGTATTACAACCTGGCCATGGCGTACTTGGAGCGGGAATCGCTGAGTCGCACGCGCGTTGCGCTGCGGGTGGTCCGGTCGCTGGCTGCTGGCGATGGCTCACTGCGGGGCGCGGATCTGGTCAGCCGGGCGCGTATCGCCGAGGGGCTGCTCGCCCTGCGTCAGGACGATGCCCGGCGGGCGGAGCAGGCCCTGAGCCGTGTGCGCACGGACAGCACCCTGGTCAGCGAGGGCCTCTACCTGCTTGGCATCGCACGGGCTCGAAACGGCAGCCTGCACCGTGCCCTCCAGACCTGGCAGCGGGTGGCGCGTTTTCCGGTGGCCTGGCCGGGGGTGGCGGAGGCACGGTTGGCGCGCGTCTGGGGTTACAGCGAGTCCGGTCATCACGGTGAAGCGCTGACAACGGCGGAACGCAACCATGCCTACCTTGAGCGCAGCATCGAACGGCTTGACGGCCTGCGGGAAGAGGTGAGGGAACACGGGTTGGCGCGCCTGATCCGTTCGGAGCTGCAGGGAGATCAGGATCTGGTTGAGTTCCTGCGGGGCAGCAGGAACCACACCCGTTCGCCACTGATTGCCTGGGTGCTGGAATACGTGGCGGACGGCGGCGATCCCTCGGTGGAATCAGCGAAACTGGATTCCGGATTTCTCGGGTTCCTGGCAGATGAGCGTGAACGGCTGGTGGGGTTCCGGGACCGCAACCTGCGGCAGCAGGCGCTGGTCTATGAGCAGGTGGCCCTGCGCCAGACGGAAAGACCGGTTCAGCGGGGCGGATGGGAATGATGCGTGCCGGTCGCCTCCTGAATGCGGGCCTCATTGCGCTCCTTATGACCGGTGCCAGTGGCGCGCGCGCAACCGTGCTCCTGCAGGAAGGCGCGGCTACGCTGGGGGACCTCAGCCCCATTGTCATCCGTACGGGTAGCGGCACCGGGCCGGACGCCTCGCTGGAAGAGGCGGTGCGCCGTCACGCCCGGGTTTTCCGGCGGGCGGATGACCCGCTGGTGCGGGTGCACACGCTTAACCGCATCCAGAATCTCCAGGCCCGTTTCGGCGATCCGCTGGGCCTCTCCGAGAAAGCCTCAGAACGTCTGCACAGGGAAGCGCTGGACGACTTTGAGACCCTGCTGGCAGGCGCAAAGGGCGAACGGGAGGCGGGGCTGCTGTACGAGGCGGCCC
>NZ_CAJXMA010000054.1:0-18481 GCF_913056445.1 uncultured Halovibrio sp. | reverse complement strand
CCCACCTATGAGGAGGTGTGTACGGCGCGCACGGGCCATACGGAGGCGGTCCGCGTTATCTATGACCCGGAGGTGGTGTCGCTGGAGGGGCTCCTGCAGGTGTTCTGGGAGTCCCATGATCCCACTCAGGGGATGCGCCAGGGCAATGATGTGGGAACACAGTACCGTTCCGCGCTCTATCTTCCGGATGAGCAGAGCCTTGGGATTGGGCAGGCCTCCATGGAGGCTTATCAGAAGGCGCTGGATGCCGCCGGACAGGGGCGTATCACCACCGAACTGGCGCAGGGCGTGACCTTCTATTACGCGGAGGACTGGCACCAGCAGTATCTGCACAAGAACCCTGGTGGTTACTGCGGGCTCGCGGGCACGGGCGTGCGTTACGCATAAAAACCCCGTGCGCCAGGGCACGGGGAGGAGGGGTATGCCTGTGTGTGTCAGGCAGGGGGTTACTTCTGCGTGGCAGCGCTGTCAGAAGCCGCAGACTGGAAGCGCTCGCGCATGCTGCGCAGCTGCTGCTTCAGGGCCGTGAGCCGCTCGCCCGCCTGCTGGCGGTAGTTGGCCACCAGGGGCTTGAGATCATGGGTGTAGGAGGCTTCCACCCGGTTCATGAGGTAGGCGGACGTCATGTGCGCGTTCCACGACAGGCGCTTGCGTGTATCGTAGGTGGCGGCGTCCAGGCTGAACATGAAGTCCCGGAAGGAGGGGTTTTTCTCACGGATATCCCGCACCATTTTCTGGAAGGACTCATTTTCTGAATCCCGCGCTCCGAGATCCCTGAGCACACGCTGCAGTTCCTCGTTAGCCTTCTGCCATTGCTGGCTGGCCTGTTCCTGAATCCTGCGTGTCAGATCGCTCATGGTTTTACTCTGCCTGTCTGCGGACTTCTCAGCCATGGGTTACCTCCATTGCTGCCCTTGAGTTCTGACCCCAGATTAGGGTGAAAAATTAGAATAATCACCCTAATCCGAGTAAAAACTCTAGTCCCGATAGGCCTCCGGGCTGGGGCAGCTGCAGATCAGGTTCCGGTCACCGTAGACGTTATCCACGCGGTTAACCGTCGGCCAGAACTTGCCGTCACGCACCGCCTGGGACGGGAATACCGCCAGATCACGGCTGTAGGGGCGGTCCCACTCATCCACCAGATCGCTCTGGGTGTGGGGGGCCTTGACCAGTGGGTTGTTGTCCGCCGGCCATTCGCCATTGGCTACCCGGTCAATCTCCTTGCGGATGCCCTTCATCGCCTCGATGAACCGGTCCAGCTCCTCGATGGATTCGGATTCCGTTGGCTCGATCATGAGCGTTCCCGGAACGGGGAAGGACATGGTCGGGGCGTGGAAGCCGTAGTCCATCAGGCGCTTGGCCACGTCCTCCTCGGTGATACCGGACCATTCCTTGAGCGGGCGCAGGTCCAGGATGCACTCATGCGCCACGCGGTCATGACGCCCCTTGTAGAGCACGTCGTAGTCGTTCTTGAGGCTGTTGGCGATGTAGTTGGCGCCCAGGATGGCGACTTCCGTGCTGTGGCGCAGGCCATCGCGGCCAAGCAGGCGGTTGTACATCCAGGTGATCGGCAGGATGCCCGCCGAGCCAAAGGGTGTGGACGCTACCGCGCCTTCAGCGACGCCGCTTTCATTATGGCCGGGCAGGTAGGGCGCCAGGTGTTCGCGGACACCAATGGGCCCCATGCCCGGGCCGCCACCGCCGTGCGGGATGGCGAAGGTCTTGTGCAGGTTCAGGTGGGATACGTCGGAGCCCACCAGCGTCGGCTGCACCAGGCCCACCTGGGCGTTGAGGTTGGCGCCGTCCATGTAAACCTGGCCGCCATGCTCGTGCACGATGCGGCAGATCTCCGGCGCGCCTTCCTCGTACACCCCGTGGGTGGAGGGATAGGTGATCATGCAGGCGGAGAGATGGTCTCCGGCCTTCTCCGCCTTCGCGCGCAGGTCCTCCAGATCCACGTTGCCTTCATCGTCGCAGTCCACGATGACCACCTTCATGCCCATCATGGCGGCGGAGGCCGGGTTGGTACCGTGCGCCGAGGCCGGAATCAGGCAGACATTACGGTGCGTTTCACCCTTTGCTTCCTGGTAGCGACGGATGGCCAGAAGGCCAGCGTACTCGCCCTGGGCCCCGGAGTTGGGCTGCAGGGAGAAGGCGTCGTAGCCGGTGATTTCCCGCAGCTGCTCATCCAGCTCTTTCAGGAGCTGCTGGTAGCCCTGGGTCTGTTCCCGCGGGGCGAACGGATGGATCTCCGCGAATTCGGGCCAGCTGATCGGCTCCATCTGCGCGGCCGCGTTGAGCTTCATGGTACAGGAGCCCAGCGGGATCATGCCGTGCACCAGGGAGAAATCCCGGTTCTCAAGGCGCCGGATGTAGCGCAGCAGTTCGGTCTCGCTGTGATACCGGTTGAATACCGGGTGGGTAAGGACGGCATCACGCCGGCGCATGGCATCGGTGATGCCGGTTTCGCCACCCTGGGTAATGGCCTCATCCAGGGCCGCCACCGACTGGCCGTGACTGTCACCCAGCACGATACGCAGCAGACGCTCCACATCCTCTTCAGTGGTGGTCTCGTCCAGGCTGATGCCGGTGCGACCATCGCTCAGGGCCCGCAGATTGCAGCCCTCGGCATGGGCCCGGTTGTGAACGCCCTCATCGGCATGGAAGCTCAGGGTGTCGAAGTAGCGCTCCTGGGGCTCCACGCCGCCGGCGCGCAGGCCTTCCGCAAGGATGGCGGTGAGGCGGTGCACACGCTCAGCCTGGTTCCGCAGGCCTTCCGGCCCGTGGTAGACGGCGTAAAAGGCTGCCAGGTTCGCAAGCAGTGCCTGGGCGGTACAGATGTTGGAGGTTGCCTTCTCGCGGCGGATGTGCTGCTCGCGGGTCTGCATGGCCATGCGGAAAGCCGGCTGGTCACGGTTGTCCTTCGAGACTCCGATGATGCGGCCCGGAACCTGGCGCTTGAGGTTGTCACGGGTGGCAAAGAAGGCTGCGTGCGGGCCGCCGTAGCCCATGGGTACGCCAAAGCGCTGGGCGGAGCCGAAGACCATGTCGGCGCCCAGCTCACCGGGGGAGCGCAGCATCATCAGTGCCAGCAGGTCCGAGGCCACGGCGGTCATGGCGCCCTGATCCCCGGCGGCTTTGACCAGCTTCTCAAGGTCCGGGATGCTGCCGTCAGTGGCGGGGTACTGGAATGCCGCCCCGAAGGCTTCATGGTCACCGACCGATTCCGCGGGGGCGATCACCAGGTCAATGCCCATGTAGTCAGCCCGCGTGCGCAGCACATCCAGGGTCTGCGGATGGAGCTCCTCTGCCGCAAAGAACACGTTACTCTTGCTCTTGCGGTTGGCTCGCCGGCACAGCGCCATGGCTTCCGCCGCGGCGGTGGCTTCGTCGAGCAGCGAGGCATTGGCCAGATCCAGGCCAGTGAGGTCCATCACCATCTGCTGGAAGTTGACCAGGGACTCCATGCGACCCTGGGAGATTTCCGGCTGGTAGGGCGTGTAGGCTGTATACCAGGCTGGATTCTCCAGTACGTTGCGCTTGATGACCGAGGGAATGCGAGTCGGGTAATAGCCCTGACCGATGTAGGAACGGAACACCTGGTTGCGCTGGGCCATGCCGCGCAGTTCGGCCAGCGCTTCGTGTTCCGCGCGGCCGGGGTCCAGGGCCAGTTCCCCTGGCATACGGATGGATCCCGGAATGATCTGGTCCACCAGCTCATTCACGGATGACAGCCCCAGGGTGGCCAGCATGGCCGACTGATCATCGGCGTTGGGGCCGATGTGCCGGTCGCTGAAGGGCCGGTCGTTCATCTGGGCCAGTGTCGCATTGGCCAGGGAAGACTTCGCATTCATGGGCTACCTCCTGGGTCAGGCTTCGTCGGCAACGAGCTCCTGATAGCGCTCAGCCGACAGGAGTTCAGAGAGTTCGTCCGGGTTGTCCAGCTTGATGCGTACCATCCAGCCGTCCCCGTAGCAGTGCTCGTTCACGGTCTCGGGGGCGTCCTCGAGTGCCTCATTCACGCTCTGGACGGTGCCACTGATCGGGGAATAGATGTCGGAGGCGGACTTCACGGATTCCACAACCGCCAGCTCATCGCCCTTGGCAAAGCTCTGGTCGGCTTCGGGAAGCTCCACGAAGACAACGTCGCCGAGCTGGTCCTGGGCGTGGTCGGTGATGCCCATGGTTACGGTGCCGTCGCCGTTGTCACGGATCCATTCGTGGCTGGGGGTGTAGAGAAGTTCCTCGGGCGTCGCTGTCATCGCTCCGTCCTCCTGCTGCAGGGTCATGTGGTTGTGGTGTTGTCTGTGTTAGATTAACAACGGATTTTCCCACAAACAACGTAAATTTCCTATAGGAAACACGCGAATCATGTCTGAGGACAGCGAGAACATGCGGGAGCCGCTCCACGAGACCCTGCAGGTCCAGCGCGGTGAAACCGAAGCCTCACTGCAGCCCCTGCGGCTGGGAGAGCGCGTCCGGTCCCTGCGGCTGGGCCAGGGGCTGACCCTGGAGGAGGCCAGCAAACTGACGGGACTTGCGCGCTCCACGCTGTCGAAGATTGAGAACGAGCAGATTTCACCCACCTTTTCGGTGGTGCACAAGCTGGTCAACGGGCTGGGTATCGACCTGCCGCAGCTGTTCTCAGAACCCAGCAACAGCGCCCAGCCGTCGGGGCGGCGCGACATCACGCGTCGCGGGGAGGGCAAGCCTCACCCCACGGCCACCTATGAGCACGAGCTGCTGGCGACGGATCTCAGCCACAAGAAGATGGTGCCCTTCACAACGCGTGTGCGCGCGCGTGCGTTCGGGGATTTCCCGGAGTGGATCCGGCACGATGGGGAGGAATTCCTGTATGTGCTGAGCGGGGCCATCCTGTTCTATACGGAGTTCTATGAGCCCGTGCGCCTGGAAGCCGGGGACAGTGCCTATTACGACTGCACCATGGGGCATATGCTGGTTTCCGTGAGCGAGGAGGATGCGGAAGTTCTCTGGGTGACGGCCTGACAGGAAACTTTGTTTCCAATCGGAAATACGGCATCATAGGGGCAACCCAGTTCAGCGGGAGCCGCAGGTACAGGTGGCTCCGAAACAGCAACAGGAGAGACAGGCTCATGGCGAACGATCAGGCAATGCTTACAACCCCGCTGACCGCCCTCCACGAGGAACTTGGTGCGCGCATGGTCCCGTTTGCCGGCTACAGCATGCCGGTGCAATACCCCGCGGGGATCAAGCAGGAGCACCTTCATACACGGGAAGGCGCAGGTCTTTTTGATGTCTCGCACATGGGCCAGGTATGGCTCAGCGGCGAGGGCATTGCGGAAGCGCTGGAAGCCATGGTGCCCTCTGACCTGGTCGGGCTGGGCATGCATCGCCAGCGTTATGGCCTGTTCACCAACGAGGACGGGGGGGTACTGGACGATCTGATGATCAGCCGCCATGAGGATGGCTTCTATCTGGTCGTCAACGCCGCCTGCAAGGCCGAGGACATCGCGCACCTGAGGGCCGGGCTGCCGGCTTCCGTCACACTGACCGAGATGACCGACAGGGCGCTGATCGCTCTCCAGGGGCCCAAGGCGGAGGAAGCTCTGGCGAAACTCCAGCCGGAGGTCCGGAAAATGAAGTTCATGGACAACTGGCCCATGACACTGCTCGACAGTCCGGCGATCATTTCCCGCAGTGGCTACACCGGCGAGGATGGGTACGAGATCTCGGTGCCGGCTGAGGTGGCGGAGACCCTGGCCCGGCGTCTGCTGGAGGACGACCATGTGGAGCCGGTAGGGCTTGGTGCCCGGGATTCATTGCGCCTCGAGGCTGGACTCTGCCTGTATGGTCATGACATCACCACCCGGACGACGCCGGTTGAGGCCTCCCTGGGCTGGGCCATCGGCAAGGCCCGCAGGCTCGGTGGTGAGCGTGAGGGCGGTTTCCCGGGGGCGCAGCGGGTTCTGCAGCAGATGCGCGACAGCGCGCCGGAGCGCAAGCGCGTCGGGCTCGTTGCTGAAGGCAAGGCGCCGGTACGCGAAGGCGCTGTGCTCTATGCGGAAGGTGGTGATGAGCCCATTGGGGAAGTGACCAGTGGCAACTTTGCTGCCAGTGTCGGCGCGCCCATTGCCATGGGGTATGTGCGCGCGGACCTGGCGGAGAAAGGCACCACCGTTGAGGCGGATGTGCGCGGCAAGCGCCGCAGCATGACGGTTTCCGCCATGCCCTTCCTGCGCCCTGGCTACCAGCGCTAGAACAGCGCTGGAAATGGCCACCGCGGGGTCAGTCGGCCCCGCGGGGTACCAGGTCCAGACGGTTAAGGGTATCGATGATCGTCTGGGTCTGGTGGTCGATCTCAATGTTCACGTGATCCCCTTCATCGAGCGCGCCGAAACGCGTGGCCCTGAGCGTTTCGGGGATCAGGTAGACGGCAAAGCCGTCGCTGGTCAGTTCGGCAATGGTGAGGCTGGCTCCATCCACCGCGATATAGCCCTTGCTGATCAGGTAGGGGCGCCACGCATGGGGAACGGAAAAGGCAATCCGACGGTTGTTCTCGGGCTCCTCAATCGAGCTGACCCTGGCCATGCAGTGGACGTGGCCTGAAAGCAGGTGGCCACCAATTTCATCGCCGATCCGGGCGGCGCGCTCGACGTTGACCGGACTCCCTTCCTGCAGCTCCCCCAGGGTGGTGACCCTCAGGGTTTCCATCATCACATCAAAGGCCGCCAGGTGGCTCTCCGGCCAGGCTTCGGTAACTGTCAGGCAGGCCCCGTTGACGGACACCGAAGCGCCAATCGCAATGCCGTCAATGAAGTTTTCCGGAAAGCGCAGGCTGATCCGGTGGAGCCCGGCCAGCCGCTCAACGGTGGCTACCTGGGCGATGCCCTGTACGATTCCTGTAAACACGCCAGCGCCCGTCAGATGTGGCCGTGGCCACTGTTGCGAACACGGCTCAGGGCCCGCAGCACATCACCCCGGGTGATGACCCCGATAACCCGGCTGTTGTCGACCACCGGATAGATCTTGGGCTTGGCGCCAAGCATTTCCTCCGCCAGGTGAGTCACATCTTCGTCCGGCCCCACGGATACGGTCCTGCGGGACATTACGTCGCTCACCAGCTGGTGCTCCTGGGCGTAATAGGAGTCATTGAGCATCTCCTTGATGCAGTCCTGCTCGGTCACAAAGCCGATGAGACGTTTGTGCTCGTCCAGAACCGGTGCGCCCAGCTCTTCCTGCTTAACCAGCGTGGCCGCCACCTTCTCGATCGGGTCGGAAGGGGAGAACCAGAGGGACAGTGAACGCATGTAGTCGCGTACCAGGATCTTGGGAGTGGTCGTCATGGAGCCTTGCCTCTGTAAAAGTTTGTTCCACAGCCGTCAGGGTGAATCAGAATACGCTACGCTGCCAATACATGCCAGAGCATGGGAGCGGGCACTCAAGACCCGGAAGGATCAGCCGTTAACCAGTGATGGTACAGGCACGCGGAGAGTGGGATGGCGCAGCATCAGCCTGAACGGCCGGAGGAACCGCGGGTTCATCCCGGCGGTCGACTGGAACCGGTTCCCGGACCGGAAACCCAGGCAGGGGATCAGTCGGTGGACTCCGGGAGCCCGGTGAATGGGCTGGACGGTGATCCGGTCGAAGATGAGGAGGCGTCAGCGGATGCGGACCCCGAAGCTGCCCTGCGGGCGGCGCGCGAGGCTGAGCGTAAGCGCCAGCAGCGCCGGCGCAGGCTGCTGCACGACTGCGAGCGTCTGCTTCTCCTGGACTTCGATACCCTGGCCATGCCCGGGTGGCCGGATCACCACCAGCTGAATCTGGCGCGGCGCCGGCGCGACAGCTGGCTGCTGCTGCTGAGCGTGCTTGCCGCCCTGGTTCTCGCGGGTATGGGCAACCTGGTGCCGGCACTGATCGGTGGGGTGGCCTTTGGTGCCCTGGCGCTGGCCGCGCTCTGGGGGCTGCCGGGCGTGCGGCACGTCTTCACCCATCAGGCCTCCCATATGGAGCTGCTGCTGAAACGGCGGCGCCTGCTGCACCGTGCCCGCAAACACGTTGAACACCTGGAAGGGCCGATCGGGCTGGCGGCTGCATGCCGCCCGCTGGCCGAGTATAATCCGGCGCTGCGTCGCAGCCGTTACACCGGCCTCTACAGCCTTTCCGAGAGAGGGCAGCTGGTGGACAGCATACGCAACCGCTCCCAGACCCAGCTCTATCTCATTTTTGCTCTGGAAGCGGAAAAGGCCTATAACCGTCTGCGGGAGGAATACCTGCGGACCCACGAGCAGATGCTGGATGAAGGGAATGTGGAGCCGCTGAACGCGGCAGCCCAGTCTAGCGACCCCAGCGTAGTGCCGGTGCCCGAGTCCGATCCGGTGCCACCTGAATCCGCGGAAGCCGGGGGTGAGGGCGCTCCAGCGCATACAGGCAACCCATCTGCCCGTTCGTCTTGACACCTTTCCGGCTCAAACGTATGTTTCAAACAATTGTTTGGTCAAATGTTTGAGCGGGATTCCATGGCGCAGACGGATACAGTGGACAGGATTCTGGATGCGGCGGAGGAGCTGTTCGCCGAAAGAGGCTTCTCCGAGACCTCTCTCCGCATGATCACCGGTAAGGCCGGCGTGAATCTGGCTGCGGTCAATTACCATTTCGGTTCCAAAAAATCGCTGATCCAGGCGGTATTCGCACGCTTCCTTACCCCCTTCTGTATCGCGCTGGAGGCGGCCTTTGACCGCCTTGAGGCGGAAGCGGCCCCGGAGCCGCCCGACCTGGAGTCAGTGCTGCGGGTGCTCACCAGTACCCTGGTGGAGATGCCACGCCAGCACGACCGCAGCATCGCCATCTACATGCGCCTGCAGGGGCTTGCCTACACCCAGTCCCAGGGGCATCTGCGCCGCTTTCTGGAAGCCGAGTACAGCCACACCTTCGATCGCTTCATGCGGCTTCTCAAGAACGCCACCCCGGAGCTGTCCGCCGTGGAGCGCTACTGGCGCAACCAGTTCATGCTTGGCGCCACGGCTTTCACCCTCTCCAGCAGTGATGCGCTCACGGAGATCCTCTGGAACAAACTGGGGGTCGAGACCCCCAACGAGGAGATCGTGGATCACCTCGTGCCCTTTCTTGCCGCAGGAATGCAGGCGCATACTGTTGCCCATGGCAACAGAGGGAATTCCGACAGCGGTGCCTGACGGCGGTGATCCGATCGAGCGGATCGAGGTGGAGCTGGCCCGTCAGATCATGACTCTGCATGGGCGCGCAGGCCCATGGTTGTGTTACCGCATTTCCACGGCCGCCGCCGGCGCCGGTCAGCAGGACGGTTCCGGTGGGACGCCGCTGGGGCGGCACCGGGTCCGTTCCTGCATCGGGGCCGGCCAGCCCCGGGGGGCGGTGTTCCGCGGTCGGCGCCCCACCGGCGAGGTCTGGAGCCCGCAGCTGCACCGTGAGTATCCCGGGCGTGACTGGATACTGACGCGGATTCTCTGGCTCTGTGGCGAAGAGCCCGGGTATAACCGCGGAGGCGCTGTTGATACCATGCGTCGGTTCATCTACATCCATGGCACTCCGGATACGGAACCCATGGGGCAGCCGCTGTCCCACGGTTGTATCCGGATGCGCAATGATGACATTCTTCAGCTCTGGGAATGGGTGCGCCCGGGCACGCCTGTCTTTGTTCAGTGAGGCGGGCCCGGGCCGTTCTTGTGTCGTTTAGGGAGGCCCGGTGAGCGGACCATTGATGATCGATCTCGAGGGGCCACGTCTCAGCGCCTCCGAGCGTGAACGACTGGCCCATGAGGCGGTGGGCGGAGTGATCCTGTTTACCCGTAATTACGAGTCACCGGCCCAGCTCCGGTCCCTGGTGCAGTCCATCCGCCAGATCCGGCCGCGCATCCTGATTGGCGTGGACCAGGAGGGTGGCCGGGTACAGCGTTTCCAGTCCGGGCTCACACGCCTGCCACCGATGCGCAGCTTCGGTCTGGCCTGGGAGCGGGATCCCGCGAATGCCCGTGCCATTGCCCATGCCGCGGGCTGGCTGATGGCTTCCGAGCTGCGGGACATGGATGTGGATTTCAGTTTTGCACCGGTGCTGGACCTGGATCACGGGGTTTCCAGTGTGATCGGTGATCGCAGCTTCCACTCGGACCCTCAGGTGGTGGCCGAACTCGCCGGCGCCTGGATTGATGGCATGCATGAGGGCGGTATGGCAGCAGTGGGCAAACACTTCCCCGGCCATGGGGCCATTGCTGCGGACTCCCATCACGAACTGCCCAGCGACGGGCGCACCCTGGAGCAGATCCTGGAGCACGACGCGGTGCCTTTCCGGGAGCTGGCGGAGACTCTGGATGCTGTCATGCCCGCCCATGTGGTCTACCCGGGCGTGGATGAGCAGCCGGCCGGCTTCTCTCCGTTCTGGCTGAAGAACGTGCTTTCCCGCGAGGTCGGGTTCCGTGGCGTTGTGATCAGCGATGATCTCACCATGGCCGGCGCGGCTGTGGCCGGCGAACCGCCGGAACGGGCACAAGCTGCACTTGATGCGGGCTGTGACCTGCTGCTGGTGTGTAACGATCCCGAAGCTGCTGATGCTGTGGCCGCAAGCCTGAGCGAGGCCGGCGCGCGCGCGTCGGCCGGGTTGGTGTCGCTGCGGGGCAAGCCGTTGCCCGGGCCACGTGGTGCTTTCCGCAGTACGGCCCGGTATCGGGATACCCGTGCGGCACTGCTTCGCATGCTGGATGAGGCGCCCGCATGACGCTTTCCGGCCTCGATGGTGTCCTCTCCGGTCTGGGGATTGCCCCGGAATTCCGCGGGCTGCTCTGGGCCGGTTCGATCCTGGTGACCACCTTCGTGGTGGCTTTTGTCGTCTGGTGGGTGATCCGGGCGGTTGAGAACAAGCTGCGGAATAACCGCAATCTCTGGGATGACGTTCTGATCCATGCCATACGGCGCCCGCTGTACTGGTACATCTGGCTTCTGGGTCTGTATTTCGCCTCGGAAGCGAGCGCCCGCTTCTACGAGATCGATCTGCTCAACCTCAATGGGCTGGGCCTCAGGTTCGGTTTCATACTGCTGCTGGTCTGGGCGCTGCTGCGGTTCATACAGGGCACCGAGGAGCTGCTGGTTTCGAGCCGTGTCTCCGAGCCCATGGATTACACCACGGTTTCCGCCATCGGCAAGCTGTCGCGTGTTTCAGTGTTCGTCATCGCCGCTCTGGTCATCATCCAGAATCTGGGTTACAGCATTTCCGGTGTGTTGGCGTTCGGCGGCGTGGGTGGTATCGCCGTCGGCTTCGCGGCCAAGGACATGCTGGCGAATTTCTTCGGCGGTGCCGTTGTCTACATGGACAAACCTTTCAAGGTGGGGGAGTGGATCCGCTCTCCTGACGCAAGCATTGAAGGGGTGGTGGAACACATCGGGTGGCGGGTGACCCGGATCAGGACCTTTGAGCTGCGCCCGCTCTATGTTCCCAATGCCATTTTCACCACCATTTCCGTGGAGAATCCGTCCCGGATGATGAACCGGCGGATCTATGAAATGGTCGGGGTGCGCTACAGCGATGTGGACATGGTCGCTCCGATTGTGGCCGACATCCGCGGCATGCTGGAGGAGCATGAAGACATCGATGCCAACCAGTTCCTGATCGTCAACTTCACCACCTTCAATGCCTCCTCTCTGGACATCATGGTCTATGCCTTTACCCATACGCGCCAGTGGGTTGAATACCAGACGGTCAAACAGGACGTGATGCTCCGTATCAGCAGCATCATCCGTGAACACGGGGCAGAAGTGGCCTTCCCGACGCGCACCCTGCACATTGCGGGCGAAGGGCCCCAGGCTGTGCTGGGCGAAGGCATGGCGGCGGAGGGCGAGCAGCCCGCAACGACAGGCGGAGGAGCCAATGGGCAGCAGTGAGCCAGTGTGGGGCATTATTGGCGGTACAGGGCTGACCGCCATTGATTCACTGGAGGTTGGTGAAACCCTTGAAACCGAAACCATTTGGGGGGCGCCCTCCGCGCCCCTGCGGGTCGGTCGACTGGGTGGGCGGAAGGTGGTCTTCCTGGCCCGCCATGGCGATCCACACCGGATTCCGCCCCACCGGGTGAACTATCGGGCCAATATCGAGGCGCTCAGGCAGGCCGGCGTTGACCGGATCATCGCGGTCAATGCGGTTGGATCCATCCACCCGGCGATGACCCCGTCCAGCCTGGTTCTGCCGGATCAGATCATTGACTACACCTGGGGGCGTGCGCCCAGCTTCCATGAGGAGAACCTGGAACACGCGGTGCACGTGGACTTCACCTGGCCGTATTCAGAGTCGATCCGCGATGCCCTGCGGGCGGCAGCGGCGGAGGTGGATGTGGCGTTCCATGACGGCGGTGTCTACGCCTGTACCCAGGGGCCGAGGCTGGAGACAGCCGCGGAAATCCGGCGCCTGGAACAGGACGGTTCGGATATCGTGGGGATGACGGCCATGCCCGAGGCGGTTCTGGCACGGGAGGCGGAGCTGGATTATGCCTGTCTCGCCCTGGTGGTGAACTGGGCGGCGGGCAGAACCAGCGAGGTCATCACCATGGATGACATCCGTTCGAACCTGGATGCGGGCATCGGGCGGGTGCTGCAGGTTCTGGAAGCCTGTCTCCGGGCGGATTGAGCGACGCCCGGCGCCGGTCAGCCCTCTTCCTCCTCGTCCCCGTTCTCTTTGGTAATAGGGTGGAAATAGACCACCAGACCAAAGGTGGGCGCGTCGAGGTAATGCACCTCCTCGCTGCGCATACGCCGGTTCTCGGTGAGCCGGGTTGCTGTCTCCCTGAAGGCCGGACTTTCGGGAGCCAGGTAGCGGGGAAGGGGCAGAATCAACCCTGATGCCACCGGGAAGCGGGGAATCGGTGCTATATCCAGTGCGGGTACCTTCAGGTGCGTGTCATGCAGCGAGGCCTGCACATGGAGGTAACGCCGGCGTTCGATCTGCAGGCTGCCCTGGATCCGTTGCTCGCCCGCCTCATCCGCCGCGACATCCACGACCAGGGGAACGGTACGGTAGCCATCCGGGAACGGGTTCTGCCATCCGGTGAAGGCCACAAGGCGGTAACCGGAAGCGTTCTCCAGCGCCCGGGCGATGTTGTTGAGCCGGAGTTCTTCCCGCGGAAGAGCCAGGATCTCCGGGACCTGTTCCCCGGGAGTCTCGGATTCCGTGTCGATATCGCCAGTGTCCCGGGGCTCCGGCGTCCACTGGCTGTCCACCCATAGCGGAACGCCTCTTTCCGGAAGGGAAACCGGGGCGTAGGGGTCCGAAAGCAGCTCGGGCTCTGCCTGCAGGCGTTCGAACAGCAGCAGCTCTACCCGGTACAGTTCCGCCCCCGTTGCCGGCATGGCAGTGGCACAGAGCAGCAGCATGCTGACCAGAATGCGGCGGGTTCCGCGACTCGGCACGGCAGTCTCCTCTATTGGGTTCCTTTGCTCTCCGTGGCGCGTTCTTCCAGAAGCGTCAGGAAGCGATCAAGATCATTGAGTCTATCATCCGCGGTTTCCCCGTTCAGCCGGAACTTCAGCTGGTCACCACTTTCCAGCGCGTAGTCCGCGGGCGAGCTCTGGACCAGTTCCACCAGCACCAGTGGATCCACCCGGGTATCGGCGCTGAATGCCATGGTGGCGGAGGAGCCTGCTGCATCCACCTTGCTGATCCCGAGCGCTTCAGCCCGGATGCGCAGCCCGGTCTGGCGTACCAGGTTCTTGAGTGGCTCGGGCAGCAGGCCGAAGCGATCGATGATTTCCACCTGAAGCTCCTTCAGCTGTTCCTGGCTCTGGGTGCTGGCCAGGCGCTTGTAGAGGATCAGGCGCTGGTGGACGTCCGGCAGGTAGTCCTCGGGGATCAGTGCCGGGATGCGCAGGTTGATCTCGGTACCGTGGCGGATGGGCAGGTCCGCATTGGGCGTGCGCCCTTCACGGATGGCCTTCACGGCTTCGTCCAGCAGTTCCATGTAGAGGGTCAGGCCCACGCCCTGGATCTGGCCGCTCTGGTCGTCGCCCAGCAGTTCGCCGGCGCCGCGGATCTCCAGGTCGTGGGTGGCGAGCATGAAGCCCGCACCCAGGTCCTGGGCGGCGGCAATGGCATCCAGGCGCTTCTCCGCATCGCCGGTGATCTTCTTGCCTTCCGGTGTCAGGAGATAGGCGTAGGCCTGGTGATGGGAGCGGCCCACCCGGCCCCGGAGCTGGTGCAGCTGGGCCAGTCCGAAGCGGTCCGCGCGCTCAATGAGGATGGTGTTGGCACTCGGGATGTCGATGCCGGTTTCGATGATGGTGGTGCAGACCAGCACATTGAAGCGCTTGTGGTAGAAGTCGGACATGATCTGCTCGAGTTCGCGCTCGCGCATCTGCCCGTGGGCCACACCCACCCGGGCCTCGGGAACCAGGGTCCGGACCTCTTCGGCCAGGCGCTCAATGGATTCCACATCATTGTGCAGGTAGTAGACCTGGCCGCCACGCAGGATTTCCCGGAGTATCGCCTCCTTCACAAGGGCATCCTCGCGCCGGCGCACGAAGGTCTTGACGGAAAGCCGCCGGGCGGGCGGCGTGGCGATGATGGACAGGTCCCGCAGGTTGCCCATGGCCATGTTCAGGGTCCGCGGGATGGGCGTTGCGGTGAGGGTGAGCACGTCCACCTGGGCGCGCAGCTGCTTGAGCTTTTCTTTCTGGTTGACGCCGAAGCGGTGTTCCTCGTCGATGATCGCCAGTCCCAGGTCGGGGAAGTTAAGGTCCCCCTGGAGCAGCTTATGAGTGCCGATGATGATGTCCGCCTCGCCCTCGGCAGCGCGCGCCATGGTCGCCTGCTGCTGTTTCTGGCTGCGGAAGCGGCTGAGCAGTTCCACGCGCACGCCGGTCTCGGCAAAACGGTCGCGGAAGGAGTCGTAATGCTGCTGGGCGAGCAGGGTGGTGGGCACCAGCACCACCACCTGTTTGCCGGCGTGGGTCGCCAGGAAAGCGGCACGCATGGCCACTTCCGTCTTGCCGAAGCCCACATCGCCGCAGATCAGCCGGTCCATGGGCTGCTTACTGGCCATGTCGTTTTCGACGGCTTCAATGGCCGCCATCTGGTCCGGTGTTTCCTCGAACGGAAACTCGGCGCAGAAGGAGCGGTAGGCGTCATCCGGCTGCGGGAAGGCGTAACCCTGGCTGGCTTCGCGCCGGGCGTATACGTCCAGCAGTTCGGCGGCGGTGTCCCGGACCTTGTCCAGTGCTTTCTGTTTGGCCTGGTTCCATTTCTCGGAACCAAGCCTGTGCAGGGGCGCGGTGGCATCATCCACGCCGCTGTAGCGTGAGATCAGGTGCAGGTTGGAGACCGGCACATAGAGGTTGGCGCCATTGGCGTACTGCAGGGTCAGGAACTCGGTGGGCTGGCCGTCCACCTCGATGGTCTGCAGCCCCTGGTAGCGGCCGATGCCGTGGTCAATGTGCACCACAGGAGCGCCGACGCGCAGCTCGGAAAGATCCCGGATGCTGCCTTCGGTGTCCGAGTCGGTGGCACGCTGGCGCCGCCGGCGCTGCATCACCCGCTGGCCGTAGAGTTCCGCCTCCGCGATGACGCAGACCCCGGATTCGTCGAGCCAGGCGCCGTGTTCCAGAGGGCCCGTGCAAAGGCCCACGGTGTCGCTGCCGGTCTGGAATTGCTGCCAGTGATCAACTTCCCTTGGGTCCCAGCCATACTGCTTCAGCTGCTCCAGAAGCGCTTCGCGGCGGCCGGCGGAGTCGGCTGCAAACAGCACGCGGGGTGAATACTGGTCCATGAAGCTCCGCAGCTTCGCTGCCGGATCCTCCGCGCGGGCGTCCAGTGCTATGTCGGGCAGCGGTGCACAGGGCATGTTGAGCACACCGGCACCCTCGGGCTGTTCCCCGGCAAACCAGGTGACCCGGGGCAGGCGGCGGATGTGCCGGAAGCATTCCTCGGTCCGCAGGAACACCTCCTTCGGGGACAGTATCGGTCGGTAACGGTCGTACCGGCGTTCCTCGTAGCGCTCATCAACCTCCGCCTGGAAGTGATCCAGCGCCCCCTGGAGGTCGGGATCCGTCAGGACCAGTGACTGCTGCGGGAGGTAGTCGAACAGGGTGGCGGTTTCGTCAAAGAAAAGCGGCAGGAAATACTCGATCCCCGGAGGCCGGATGCCGGCGGCCACGTCCTGATACACCGGGGCCTCGCGCGGTGCCTCCGGGAATGCCTCGTTCCAGCGGTTGCGGAAGCGCTGGCGCGAGCGCTCGTCCCAGGGGAATTCATGGGCGGGGAGCAGTTCAATGCGTTCCACCTGGTCAATGGAGCGCTGGGTCTCCGGATCGAAGGTGCGGAGTGTTTCCACTTCATCATCGAAGAGTTCGATCCGGTAGGGGAGGTCGGCTCCCATCGGGTAGATGTCGAGGATTGAGCCGCGTACGGCGTATTCGCCGTGTTCCTGGACGTTATCGGCATGGCGGTAGCCCACGGCCTCGAGCCGCTGGCGCCAGTCGTCAATCGGCAGCGGATCCCCTGTCGCCAGCAGAAGTGTGTTGCCCTCGGTGAACGAGGGTGGCGGCAGCCGGTGCATCAGGGTCCTGGCCGGCAGTACCAGGAGGCCGCGCTGCATTCGCGGCAGCTGGTGCAGGGTCCGTATGCGCTGGGAAATGATCGCCTCATGGGGCGAGAACATATCGTAAGGGAGTGTCTCCCAGTCCGGCAGAGAGAGCAGGGCATCATCCTGTTCATCATCACGGTAGAACGCCAGTTCCTGCTCAAGCGCCTGGGCTTCGTCAGTGCTGCCAGTGATCACCAGAGTAAGCCCTGGGAAGCGCCGGCTGGCTTCAAGTATGGCCAGGGAGCGGGCGCTGCCGGGGAGCGATCCCCAGTGTCGGTGATCGCCGCCGCGGGTGGGTGGATCGGCGGGCAGGAGCGGGGACTGGGTGCTGGTCTGGTTCATCAACGCTGCATGGTTGGTGTGCGGAGGCGCCATTCTAAGCCTGAGGCGCCGTGCCTGCCACCCCGGCGCGGCGGAGTCGATTGCGCCGGAGCGCTTTAAACTGGATAATACGCCAGCCCGCAAGGGCCAGAGGCCATGACCCGACATACACCCTGTTTCAGAGGACCCTGATCGTGAGCCAGGAGCAACTCAACCGCTACTTTTCCGACTGGACCGAGCGCGAAGCCATCGCTGAAGCCATGATTCCGCTGATCGGCCGTCTGTACCGCCGCAACAATGTGGTGACGTCCATGTACGGCCGCGCGCTGATCAACCAGTCGGTCATCAACATCCTCAAGGCACACCGATTCGTGCGCCAGATTGAGGCGGAAGAGCTGGATGTCCACGACACCTACCCGGTCCTCGAGACACTGGATCGGCTGAACCTGGGTCAGGCGCACATCGACGTCGGCAAGCTGGCGAACCAGTACAACCAGGTGCGTGACGAACAGAGCCTGGAGGACTTCCTGCGTGAAGCGGTCAATCCGGTCGTTGACCGGTACGACGAGGAGGCCAAAGCCGCGAGCGAGAGCGAGACCAAGGACATTGTCCTTTACGGTTTCGGTCGGATCGGGCGCTACCTCGCCCGGATCCTGGTGGAGAAGGCCGGCGGCGGCAACAACCTGCGCCTGCGTGCCATCGTCGTGCGCAAGGGCGGAGCCGAGAACGATCTGGAAAAGCGCGCCAGCCTGCTGCGCCGTGACTCCGTGCATGGCTCCTTCCGCGGCACCATTACGGTGGACGAGGAAAACGAGGCCATCATCGCCAATGGCAACTACATCAAGGTCATCTATTCCGATGGCCCGGATCAGGTGGATTACACCCAGTACGGCATCGACAACGCCATCATCATCGACAATACCGGTAAGTGGCGTGATGACGAAGGTCTGGGCCTGCACCTCAAGTCCAAGGGGGCCAGCCGTGTCGTCCTGACAGCGCCCGGTAAGGGCAACATCAAGAACATTGTTCCGGGCATCAACAATGATCTGTTCACGGACGAGGATCGGATTCTCTCCGTGGCGTCCTGTACCACCAATGCCATCACCCCCGTTCTCAAGGCGGTGAAGGAGCAGTTCGGTATTGTTGATGGGCACATGGAGACGGTCCATGCCTACACCAACGACCAGAACCTGATCGACAACTACCACAAGGGTGAGCGCCGGGGGCGCAGCGCGCCGCTGAACATGGTCCTGACCGAGACCGGGGCGGCCAAGGCGGTTGCCAAGGCCCTGCCGGACCTGGACGGCAAGCTCACCGGCAACGCCATCCGGGTGCCCACGCCCAACGTGTCCATGGCCATTCTCAATCTGAACCTTGAGAAGGCGGCAGCGCGTGATGAAATGAACGAGTTCCTGCGGGACGTGGCGCTGCACTCGGATCTACAGAAGCAGGTTGATTACGTGAGTTCCCCCGAGGTGGTGTCCTCCGACTTTGTGGGCTCCCGCCATGCAGGGGTTGTGGATGGCCAGGCCACGATCGCCAATGGAAATCGTGTTGTGCTCTATGTCTGGTATGAAAACGAGGCG